>CAYWHT010000141.1:0-8742 GCA_964458135.1 uncultured Saprospiraceae bacterium
GGCTACATCGAGGCTTTTCAACGCAGCCAGGCGGAACTCCGAGGAGCGAAGCGACCGATCAGGGAAGCTAAAAAAAGCCAGTCAGCATTCACAAATCTTGCGTTGTCGGGCTATATCTCCGGGGAACGGCGCAACTGACTTACGTTACTAAACTAAACGGTAAAGTAGGACAAATGATTAACTCCCCGGCGGAAAAACCCGTAAACTGAATATGGTTCAGCAAAATCCAGGCATCCTGACCTCCATTGAGCGTTTCGTCAAAGAGGCGCTGACCGAAAAGCTCAGCAAGGATCACCATTATCACAACCTTCCCCATACCCTGGCGGTGCGTAATGCCTGCCTGGAAATGGCCGAGCGTTTCCGCCTTTCCCAAGCAGATAAGGAGGTGCTGGAAATTGCCTGCCTCTTCCACGATACCGGCTTCACCGAAGTTTACGAGGGGCACGAAGGCGTCAGCCATCGCATTGCGCGGGCATTCCTGACCCAGTATGACTACCCCGAAGCGCAATTGGAAAAAGTGCTGGCCTGCATTGATGCGACCTTCCCGCCACACCGGCCTCGCAACCTGCTCGAAAAGATCATCCGCGACGCCGACATGATCAACCTCGGTAGCGAGGGCTACCCGGAGTCTTTAACGGCCCTGCGCCACGAGTGGTCCGTCTTTATGGATCAGCAATTCAAAAACAGCGACTGGTTTAAGTATAATTACGACTTCGTCAGCAAACACCGCTACCATACCGAGATCGCCGAGGAAATGTACGGCGCGCGCAAAGAGCTCAACCTGGAATACCTCAAGCGCATGGCCAAAAAAACCAAACAGCAGGAAAAGAAAACGCCCTCCAAGCTCGGCGACACCATACAAAGCAACCGCAGCGCCCAAATGATGTTCAAAACGGCCCTGCGCAATCACCTGGACTTAAGCACGCTCGCCGATAACAAGGCCAACATCATGCTCAGCGTAAACGCCCTGATCCTAACCATCGCCGCTCCCATGGCCATGAGTTATATCCGGGATAATATCGTCCTGATTATTCCGCTGATATGCCTGTTGGCCACTTGTTTGATCTCCATGGTCTTCGCCACCCTCGCCACCCGGCCCATTAAAATGACCGGCAGCACCACGAGGGAAGCCATCGAGGAGGGGACTTCCAACCTTTTTTTCTTTGGCAACTTCTACCGCATGTCGATCGAGGACTACCAAAGTGGCGTGCGCTCGGTAGTCGCCGATGAGGAAAAACTGGAAAACGCCATCCAGCGCGACCTGTTCTTCCTGGGCCGCTCGCTCGGCAACAAATACAAACAGCTGCGTATCTGCTACAACGTGTTCATGGTGGGCATGATCTTTACCATCATTGTCCTGGTGGTGGTGTATACGGCCTTTATTCAAGGGGCAATGTAGGATCTTGTCATGGTGAATGGCGCCCGGAGCTAACGACTTATCGCTCCTTCGGAGCTCCTTGCAATAGCACAAGCCGTCAACCTGCAAGATGCGATTTCCATGCAACCCGCGATTCGCATTGCCAACTATCAATCCCCCGTCTCCAGCCGTCCATTCCCATGAACTCCGGAAGCCGGTTGATTCGAGGATGCATCCAGATTAACCGTGACCCGCAGCGCCCTCAATCCGTGTACGCCCTGCAGCCGGCCGATTAACAATTCCTCTACCTCGCCGGTCAGATAGTTTTGTTCCTGCAAATAATCGATGTACTCGAGATATTCCAGGCGGTCTTTTTCCTGCAGGTAAACGATGGCCACCTTGCCGGCTACGGTCAGGCGTTCGCCGGTGCCCTCGACCAGGGCCTTGTCGATTCGCTTTTTCAGGATTTCGTACCGCACATTGTACGCTCCATCCACGTCGAATTGCTTCTCATCCATGCGAAAGCGAATGGACAGGGAGGTCGTGTAGGCGAAAATGAGCTGGGCGGTCTGCATGGGCACCGGCAAGTCGCTTTGCAAATCGTTGATCAGGCGCGTAATCTCCACCATGTGAATCAATTGCCACAGGCGCAGGTTACGCAGGTGCATCATGCAAAACTGCTCCTTTTTGAGCAAAGACTGGCCGATGTACATTTCGTACTCCACCCCGTCGGTTTTGTATTTCTCAAAGTAGTGGGGGAGTACGGCCTGGGTTTCTTTTTCTTTTTCTTCGAGGAAGTTGGAAATGCTGTTGTTGACGATGCTGACGCTTTGCTCGTAATCCCTGCGCCGGCGGTATACGATCTTCAATTCCGGATCGAGGTAGTTGAAGTAGCCGGAAATCAAGCCGGCCAGACCGGGATAGCGCGAACGCAGGTAGGCGAGGATCGGATGAACTTCTTCGTGCAACAGATTCACAATGCGCGATTCGTCGTTGCTATTAAACTCCTTTTCCAACTCATCCAGATACCGGTTGATTTTGGTCAGGGCGTGATCGAGCAGCGGAAAAGGCAAGTAGTTTAAACACTGGTGAATGACTTTCTTCACCTTGCGCAGATTATCCACCAGATCCGCCTGGATGGCGTCATTGCGCATGGTGGAGGAGCTGACGATGTCAGCTTGCGCGTAGAGCGGATAAACATCCTCGAACACAATCGGGTCTACGGCCGATTTTTTGGGATCGCGAGACCGCTGTTCGAGCAAGTTGTAGGAAGTTTCGATGAATTTCCACTCCACGCTGGGATGTACGGCGGTAAATTGTTCGCGAATGATCGCCTCCACCTGGTTGTCGATTTCCTCGCGGCTGCGCTCTACGGCCAGGCTGAACAGCGGCGTGATCTGGCGAAACTTGAGCTCGATAAAACTGTGCAGCTCGTAGGGAGTGGGCGAACCGATTTCCAGCAATCCGATTACCTTGTCATTTTTATTCAATAAGGGCGCTACGATGATGCTGCGAAGCCCCTGCGCCATGAGCTCTTGCTCGATGGGGGTGGGTTTTTGGATTTTTTCCAAATCTTCCACCAACAAAACCTCCCGGTATTTGCAGGCTTTTTCGTAGATCGAGTTGCGGGTTGCTTCGGATATCAAGTGGTCGCGTTGATCCGCCAAAAAGTCGAAGCGGATTTTGTAGCGGTGCGACACGGCGTTTTCCACCGGATAGTCGATCGCCGTAATGCCCAGCCGCAGTTCTTCGAGCCCCAAAAATGTCCGGATGAGTTGTTCGAGCTCCCGCACGTTGCCGGAGTCTACGATGGCGTCTTTGCGCAGCAGGCGAAATTTGAGCTGGGAAAGGGCTTCTTCTTCCGTGATTTCGATGAGGTGGCCGATGACGAAGCCTTCAAACTCAAAATTTTCCGGCGGGATGTGTTGGAGCCACAAATCCGTATCGTAAACGTTGCTCAGCATACCGTTGATCTGTTCCTGGGTAAGTGGCTTGAGCGGCTTAGTTTTTTTGATATCGACAAATTGCAGATCGAGCTTGGTCTTAAAATACCGCTTGATGGGAGAATCGGGGGCCTGCACCCTCATGGAAATGGGCGGGGCCACGGAAATATCCTGCTTGTAAAATTTGTTGAGGATCAGGCTACAGGCGCCGAGTACGGAAGCGCAGTAAATAATATCGGCGGAGCTGGTCGCGACGAATTCTACTTCATTATTTTGGGTGAGGTTGCGCAGCGCCGGCGTATAGTAGAAGCCGGTCATGTCAAAGGGCGCGGAAACTTTAGCCAACTGCGTATCGCGCAATACGGGAGGTAGGACGCAGGCGATGAGCAGGTCGACGGTTTCCCGGTGTTTTTCCAGGATCTTGGGATCCTGTATGCACCGGTTGAGTTCTTCATTATTTTCCATGCGCTTGAGTATTTCCTTACTCAGCATGGCGCCCGTAAAGCTATTCTCCTGAATATTGTCCCGCAGATGCCGAATCAACGGCAGAAAGCTGAGCCGCGTCTCAAAGGGCACCGCTTGCATGCCCGTTTTGCGCAACTGCTCGTTGATGTGTTCGGTATTTTGCTCTACCGGGTTGAGTTCTAGTGTTTTCCCGCTCATAACCCCTATTTTAACATTACAAAACAAATAAATAAGGCGAAAAGATGAATGGACCGACAAGCCCGGTGCATTAGCGCAGCGGCAAGATGCGCGCCGGAAACCCCTGCTCGGCAGCTTCGCGGTACTGCCGGGCGGTTGCTCTTACGGTTTCCCTTATTGGAATATAGTCAAAATTGAAGTCCCTAATACTTTTTTGATGATCAAAATAATAAGTTTGGTTGGCGGAAGTCGCCGTCTCCCGGGTAATAAAAGGCGGGCGACCGTTAAAAAAGGCGATCAGGCGGGCGGCGCGCCAAACGATGGGCAGCATCCAGGGGGTGATTTTTATGCGCGGTGGTTTTTGGTCGAGCGCTTCGGCAATCCAGCGCAACAAGCAACGGTAAGAGACATTCTGGGCGCTAAGGATATAGCGTTCATTGCGCCGTTCGCTTTCCATGTATTGGATGAGGAAACGCGCTACATCCCGCACATCGACGAATCCGGTCCCGCCGCTCGTGTAAAAGGGAAAACCTTGGTCGACGAGCCGGAAAAAGTTTTGCGCGCCGTCCCTCCAGTTGCCGCTACCCAGAATAATCGCCGGATTGACGATGCCCACCGTCAAGCCTTCGGCCTGCCCGCGCCAAACCTCCATTTCGGCCTGAAATTTAGTGAGCGCGTAATGACTATTGAGCGGACTGCGCTGCCACTGGCTGCGTTCATCCAGGGTTTGGCCGCTGCTGCTCTTGCCCAGGGCCGCAATGGAACTGACGTGCAGGAACTTTTCCACCCCCCGGTCCAGGGCGGCATTGACTATGTTAGCGGTTCCCTGCACATTAACGCTGCGCATGATCCGGCGGTCTTTCGCATCGAAAGACACCACGGCGGCGCAGTGATAGACCTCCTGAACCCCATCCATAGCGTCTTCCAAAGAAACCGGATCCAACACATCTCCCTCCAGCCACTGAATGCGGTGCGCAACCTCACCGACTAGCTCCAGATTGCTTGCCGGGCGGCGTAGAGCCCGAATGCGATGGTACCCCCTTTGCAATAAATACCTTAGCAAGTAGGCGCCTACAAAACCGGTTCCTCCAGTAACGAATATAGTTTGATCAGTATTCAACGGCAGGCTGGATTAAATGAACAATGAGTCCGGTCGGGTGGGAAAATGCACCGTTCCGCCGATGGCGTCCCGGAATGCACCGGTCGCGGAAGACACGCAATTGCTGCGGCCGTTCCAACGCAGCCATCCCATCAAAGCCATGAGGATGGCTTCTTTGAACTCGATGGTTGGACGCTCCGGAATAACCAACGCTAAGGAACAAATTTTTTGACATTCCCGCCGGATCGAATCCATCAGGAAGTGGTTGTAAGCGCCGCCTCCGGTAACTAGCATGCGGCGGGGAGCGTTGCCCGGGCTCTCCGCGGGAAGGGTGTCCACCAGGGCCTGAGCTACGGTTTGGGCCAGTTGCGCCACTGCCGTGTGCAGTTTATCTTCAACGGGAAGATCCGCCTCGCGATATAATGGCAGCAGAACCTCTTGCACCCATTCATTGCTGAGCGACTTGGGGAAGGGTTGCCGGAAAAAGTCGAGTTGGTGAACGCGCCGCAGCAGCGTTTTATCAATCGCCCCGCGGGCCGCCAGCCGTCCTCCTTCGTCGAAGGGCAGGTCCAAAGTCTGCGCCAGCGCATTGAAGACCTGATTGGCGCCGCCCAAATCAAAAGCCACCCAGTTTGAACCGTTTGTTGCGCTGAAGTTGGCAATACCTCCTACATTGAGGTAGTAATCGTATCCCGGAAACAAGTGCTGATCGGCCAGTGGGGCAAGTGGCGCGCCCTGCCCGCCCAAAGCTACATCCATGGCCCGAAAATCATTGACTACCGGCAGCCCCGTAGCGGCGGCGAGAGCGGCGCCTTCCCCCAATTGGAAGGTCATCTGGCTTGCGGGATCGTGAAAAACGGTGTGGCCGTGGCTGGCCAGGAAATGGGGAAGGGCCTTTTCCGCCGATAAAAATTGGTTGACCAGGCCCCCAAGATAACGACCAAATGCCGTATGCGCACGAAGGAGATCGCGACCTCCGGCCGAAGGCAATGCCGGCAGCCGCTTTTCCCATTCCGTACTAAAGGGCAGGGTGCCACCCCGCTCCAGCCGCCATTCGATGGCCCCGCCGGCCGCCAACCCGCCCCCAAAAAAGCGGCAAAGGGCTAAGTCCAGCCCGTCGAGCGAACTGCCCGACATCAGACCGAGGACGAGATATTCCTCAGATGCCGCCATAAACTCGATTAGTTGTCTTTGTTGAGCTCCATAGTATACTCGGCTACGGCCTGTATCTCGTCTTCGTCAAGTAAATTTTTGAAGGCAGACATGGTTTTACGGCCATTGGTGATTACATTGACCCTTTCTTCCACCGTGAGTTCCGACTCGGTAAGATTATAAGCGCCGCTGGCCCCCATGTCTCCGTAAAGACCGTGACAAGTGACGCAGTATTGCTTGTAGATTTTTTCGCCATTGGGCGATGCCGCCGCAGTGGTTGGTTGAGAAGAAGTGCCGGCGGTTTCGTCGCCGGCTCCGTTCGAACCGGCATTGCTGCAGGCGATAATCAGAAGCGCCGTGAGTCCGAAGAAAAAAAGTTTTTTCATATTCCAGATGCTTGACTTTTATCGCGTTTGACTAATGTGGCCTTTTAAAGCGCTATGTTGCAGTGCAAAGGTAAAAACAATCCAACCGGGCGGTAGTTTTGACGCCCCAACGCTTTGGAATGATTAAAATGGTCGAAAATTTTGGGCTTTTTATCGACCATATTCCTAACTTAAAGAGAATAAATGGCCGAAATTTGAAAAACCTGTTCAAAGATTGGGACATTAAAATTGTTAATAGGTAGATTCAACTAAATCATAGACAAATGAAACAAAGCAAATTAATTACTTACGGGGTCATCATCTTTGTTGCCCTCATAGCCATTCTTACTTTTTCCAACGCGACCTTTCTGACCATCGATGCCGGTGAGCGGGGCGTATTGTTTCGTCGCTTTAGCGGAGGGCTGGATACGGAAAATATCTACCGCCCCGGCTTCCACGTTATCGCACCCTGGAACACCATGCATGTTTATGAAGTGCGGGAGCAGCAGCTGGAAGAAAAGATGACGGTACTATCCAGCAACGGTTTGAATATCGATGTGGACGTCACCGTGCGGGTAAGACCCGCTTACGAGGATATCGGCTTTCTGCACGAAGAATTTGGGGTAAATTACCTCAATTCTCTGGTGCGCCCGGAAGTGCGTTCTTCCGTGCGCGAAGTCATCGGACAGTTTACACCCGAAGAATTGTACTCCACGCGTCGCGATGAAGTACAAAATTCCATTCAAACCAGTCTGGAGAAAAAATTGGGTGATAACCACATCAGGCTTCGCGCCACCCTGATTCGGGATATCAAACTGCCCGCAAAGGTCAAAAACGCCATCGAAGAAAAGATTGAGGCCGAACAGACGGCCCTCAAATACGAGTACATCCTCGATCGCGAGCGCAAAGAAGCCGAGCGTAAAATTATCGAAGCGGAGGCTAAAGCCGAATCCAACCGCATCCTCAGCGCCAGCCTTACCGATAAAATCCTCCAGGATAAGGGTATTGACGCCACCCTGGAACTGGCCAACTCCCAGAACTCCAAAGTCGTCGTCGTCGGTAGCGGAGAAAGCGGCCTGCCGCTGATCCTGGGAAATCAGAGTAATTAGAGGCGGTTGGGAGCTTGCTTTTAGAGGACGCTGACTCCGAAAGGCTGAAGCCCCGCTGGGAGCACTTAAGATTATGCATGGGTTTTTCCTCACGAGAAGCCAAAATTACTCGCCCTGTGAAATACCGTAGGTAAAGCTTCGCTTTATTTCACAGGGCGGGCCGTTTGGCTTCGCAGTAGATGAATTCATGCATAATCCGGGCGTAGCCCTCTTAGCATGAAATCTGCCGGCCTTCGCTCCAAAAACACTTCCCAACCTGCCCTAATTCCTTTCCGCCCTTGCGGCGATCTCCTCCATCACTTATCTTTGTGTTAATTCAATGTAAATTATTTGTCAATTAAAGTTGAGCTAGCATAATGCAAGAGAAAAAGGATCAATTGGATAAGCTGTTCGGGCATATTGAAAAGGAGATGGACTCGCAGCCGGGCGCCGAAGGATTGGAAAAGCAAGGGGAAGAACTGGAGCAACCCGCAACGGAGAAAGAATCTTCCGAAGGCCCGGAGGAACCGGTTGGTCCCCAAAGCACCCAAAAACCGGCCGGGGAAGATGCGCCTACTTCCGAAAAAGCGGAGGCGCCGCCCCAAACCGTGACCCCGCCTCCCAAACAAGAGAGAGAAGAAATGGAGCTGGAATCACCGGTTAGCGCGAAAGAAGAAGCCGTGCAAAAGGTGCGCCGGCGGCTCGGAAAAGTCAAGAAAAAAATTTCGGATACGCAAAAGAAACTGAAAAAGAGTAAGAAGAAGCGCAAAGCCAAAAACCTCAAGAAAAAACTCAAAAAACAAAAGGCCCGCCGCAAATCGCTCAAGAAAACGCTCAAGGAGCAGCGCAGGGCGGCTTAGCGATTAGCAATTCATTAGATAGGCTAACGATAATGCTTTCTATTGCCGATGACGGTACGCACAGCGTAGACCTCGACGGTGACGGAAGCATGGATGTCAAAGGAAAGCACGAAATTGACGGCAACCAACTTACCGTATGGGATACCGGCGGCAGTAACGCCTGTCCTTCCAATCAGAAGGGCGTTTATAGTCTGACAACATGAGATTTGTGAAAATATGACGCCGCTATTTTTTCG
>CAYWHT010000142.1:0-630 GCA_964458135.1 uncultured Saprospiraceae bacterium
GTGCTGCCTTCGTAGCCCCAAACGTTGCCGAACTCCGAGTTGATATTGGGTTGGCGACCCTGTTGATAGCCCGGTTCGAAATTCCAGCCCGAACCGGGATAAGTAGCGGTATCCATTCGCGAAAGCGTCTCCTCCCACGCCCAGCCGGGCAGGTAAGAATGCCAGGTATTGAGATCGGTTACCGTGTGACCGATACCGCAACAGGGGGAATTGTCTTCCACCAACCGGGTCGGGTCTAGAGACTTGGCCAGTTCCACCATTTCGACCACCCATTCTTTGGTCTTTGGAAGGTACCGGCGTTCGTCTCCCTCTTCTCCGGTTACGGTGTACAATCCCCAGGTTTCGTTGAAGACCACCCAGGAGAAGATAGAGGGGTGGTTGTAATCGCGCTGTATCATACTCCGCAAAGCGTGTTCTATTTCACGTTGCATCTCGGCGCCGGGCGCTCCCCAGGAATTGGGTACGTCGGCCATGACAAGCATACCCAGGCGGTCGGCCCAGTACAACTTGCGAGGATGGCCAATTTTGACGTGCACCCGGATTCCGTTGAGACCGATTTGGCGGGCCAATAAAACCTCGTTCCGAATAAATTCATCGGTAGGAAAGGTGTAAAAGCCCTCGGGATGGTAG
>CAYWHT010000142.1:640-6090 GCA_964458135.1 uncultured Saprospiraceae bacterium
TGGTAGGCTTGATCGAGCGCCATTTGCAGATAAACCGGCCGGCCGTTGAGGGCGACATAACGATAATCGGTTCCCGGCAAATCCGTGACGCTGACTTCCCGCATACCGAAATAAGTAGCCACCCGATCGGCCGCCGCTCCCGCACCCAATTGGGCGTCTACCTGGTAGAGGTGCGGGTCATCCAGTTGCCACAGCCGGGCATCCGGCATGGGCAATTCGAAGATTAGTTCGGAATCGCCCTCCGGAATCGTTCTTTCCACTTCTCGTGGGTCTCCTTCCGCTCCCCGGATCCTTAGCCGGAGGGATAAATCCCGTGGGGCGGCCTCGGAAAGGTCGGCTTTAACGGTGGCCATTTCCCCCCCGATATCCGGAGAAAAGTGAAGAGATTCCAGGTATTGCGCGCCCCGCGCTTCGAGGTAAACGGTTTGCCAGATACCGCGTGCCGGTCCGTAGCCCTGTTTGCCTTCCAGTTTAAAATCGTGGGGTGTGTCATCCACGCGTATCGTCAACTGGTGGGTTCGCCCCGGCGTCACCCCCGCGGTCAGTTCGAAAGCAAAGGGCGTATAGCCTCCGCGGTGGGCGCCCACTTCCTGGCCGTCGAGCCAAACGGTAGTTCGCCAATCGGAAGCCCCGACGACGATAAAGACCCGCCGGCCAGACCAATCGGCGGGAATAGAAATCTCCCTTCGATACCAGCCGATATCGGCCGAATCGGCCAGGCCACTCAAGGGCGCCGCCCAGGAATAGGGCACCGTAATGGTAAGCGGAAAGGTGGTGGATTGATCATACCACGCTTCCGCCAGGCCAGCATCGGTTGAATCAAAGCGAAAGGACCACGATCCGTTCAGGTTGATCCAATCTGAACGCTCCCAGTCGGGCCGCGGATGTTCCGGAAGGGGCTGCTGAGCCTTAAGTTGCAAGACTGCAGTAAATAAAAATAAGATCAAGAGGTATTGGATAAGTGGTTGATGGGTGGTCATGTGTATAGTGAATGGTGGATAGTGAATGGCGCCCGTCCTCGTTCCTCGGCCGGGTAAATCCGTCTGTTCAACCGGACAAGGATGGCGCCCGTCCCTTTCTCGGGCCGGGCGCCATCAATCACCGCAGGTCGTACACGGGAAACTCTGTAATGCGTAAAGTGGTGCATCCGTAAGGGACCAATGTAATTTCCTGGGCAGGTAAACGGTCGCCGGCGTAGCCACCCCAAAATGCCGGGAAGTAAGGAGCTCCGTTGGTCAGCTTCCATTCCGGCACTTTCATGCCCGGCATACGGATTTCGATCGGCGCGTTCTCCAGATTCCAGGGGTAGGCGCCGTTCCATTCGTTTTCCACAACTGTAGCCGATGATTCCAGGTTATTGAGATCTTGCTGTAGGAGTCCAAAATTCCAGCTATCCAGCGGAAATACTTCATCGAAAGCGCGATAGATATCGTTCAGGTTTTTGGTGCGCGAGCCGCTTCTGACTTTCAAGGCGTATACCAGTGGGCCACGCTCGATGGCGTGGGAAAAATCGTACCATTGAGAAGTCGTGACTTGCATGGGCAGGGTTAGGGTAACCACGTCGCCGTTCTGCCAGGTGCGGGAGATCACCGCTACCTGACCGTCGGTTTCGCCTTCCCAGCTCTCCCCATTGATGGCGATCGAAGGCCCTTCGGTCCAACCGGGAATGCGCAGATGGAAAGGAAATTCGGCGGCTTTGCTGAGGTTCATGGTAAATTGCACCTGATCCCGGAATGGGAAGCCCGTTTCCTCCACAATGTTAAGGGTGGCGTCGTCGGCTACCTGCAGTTCCGCTTCGCATGGTGCGTAGAGCAAAGCGGCGACCCCCCGGTCCGGAGTGGCGTGGAACAGGTTTTGTACGTATTTGGGCCAAGACTGGTGCATATTGGTCGTGCAGCAGGGATAGCCGCTTAGGGTTCCGAAGACAAAGTCGGTACCTTTATGGGTATTGGTTTGGTAAGATACTTCGAGTTGATTGGTCAGTTCCACCTGATTGGCTGCCTGAAAATACTGGCGCGCGGTAAAATCGTCGGTTGCCTGCGTGGGCAAAGCATTGTAGACGATCTTCTCCAGTAAGTCGGCAAACTCCATATCCCCGGTAATGGTCAGGATATTCTCCAGGGAGAACATTTCTTCAGCTACCGAACAAAATTCGATGCCTTGTACGGGATTCCGGCCGTGGAGGGGTTCGTCACCGCCGTACATGCCCTGTGGTTGGCCGTGGTATTTTTTAATATCCTTGAGCGCCTTTTTGACCGCATGGACATATTTATCTTCTTGGGCGTGTTGGTTATAAATAACCGGCTGCTTCAGGGATTGCGCAAAGTTGACGCAATGGATGCCGCCCAGCTTGGAAACGGTCAGGGAGTTGATTTCCGTGGAGTCGAAGGGATAACGCTTTAATTGGGTGTAGTGCCAGGGCGTGACGGGATCATTGTAATTTTCTTCATTGAGGAATACTGTGGTCCAGGGAAAGGTCTGTTCGTTAATCAATTCGCCGAGTTCCAGTAAAAATTCGTCGCCGGTAATATTGTAGAGCCAATATACAACCATCAAATTATCGCCACCCCGGCGGTTGGCCCAGAGGGTGAGATAATCCAGGGGTCTTTCGGGCAGTTCTTGCAGCTGGTACCGGAAGTAGTTGGTCAGGCATTCGATGACCCGCTCGTCGCCCGTAGCCGAGTAATATTGTTGCAGGATTTTGAGCATGACCATTTTGGGCCACCAGTCCCGCCGATTGCCCCGTTGTAGCCCCGCCTCTCGTTCGGGTTCCTCTTCAAAGGGTACCGGACCGATATATCCTTCTTCGGTTTGGTTGTTGAGGGTCCATTCAACCCAGGGTTGCACTTTGCGCTTGAGTTCCTCATCATCCAGGATGTAGGCCAGTGGCAGAAGGCCGTCGATCCAGTAGGGCCCTCGCTCCCAGCCGTCACCGTCACCACCGAGCCAACCATTGCGCGCGCCAACTACTTCGGGATAAATGGAATCCAGATTACCCGTCATACCGGTCTTCATATTCTGTAATTGCTCCAGCAGCCATCCGCGGGCCTGAATGCTACCCAATGGCAACTCCAGATAGGGTTTTGGCGCCAAAGGGCTTCGATTTTGGAGGTAATGCGCCTCGGTGGAGGTGGTTGCTCCGTTACCGGTTTCATTGACATTGCATGCAGGGAGTAGCAGCAGTAGCGCCACCACCAAAAATGTGTATTTAATAAGGTAGACCAATTTTTCTGAAAATTATTCAACTCTTGACATCTATTCAAAATAGGCGGCGGGTAAAAACGGGGGGTTAAACATGCCGTAAAGTATTTTGCACACACGGTCAATTCCAGCCTTTGAGCGGCTTTTACCTTTAATTCAACCCAAAATAAAGGATATAAATTACTCAAGATGATATTCCCTCGAACGCTCTATTTCGTTTTTTTCGTCCTGCTCGCCGGCCTCCTTCCGGCCCAGGAGTCAGATCATTATTATCCGGTAGCTCCCGTCAACTTTTCCCGGGTTCAGGTAACGGATGCCTTCTGGAAAGCACGCATTGAAACCAACCGCAAAGTAACCATTCCCATCGCTTTCCAGCGCAGTGAAGAAACGGGTAGGATCAAGAATTTCAAGGTGGCGGGCGGACTGGAAGAGGGCGTATACAATACCCGCAGAGGGTACGACGATTCGGATGTGTTTAAAATCATTGAAGGCGCCGCTTATTCGTTGGCGCAACAGCCCGATCCAGCGTTGGAGGCCTATTTGGATACCTTGATTTTCTACATCGGCGCCGCGCAAGAAGAAGACGGTTATCTCTACACCGTCAAGACGATTCACGGGCAATCGGACGCCCACCGCGATGCCCGCCGGCCACGCTGGGTCGGTATCGAGCAGGGCTCCCACGAGCTTTATAATGTAGGACACCTGTACGAAGCGGCGGTCGCCCATTACGAAGCCACCGGCAAGCGGACGTTTCTCGATATCGCCGTCAAAAATGCCGATTTAATCGATAGTGTATTTGGCTGGGGCAAACGGGAGATCGTACCCGGCCACCAGGAGATTGAAATCGGCCTGGCGAAACTGTACCGGGTGACCGGCGAAACCCGTTACCTGGATCTGGCCAAGTTTTTCCTGGATAAACGGGGAGAAAACGAACACCAGTCCACCTACAACCAGTCGCACAAAAAAGTAACCGAACAGGATGAAGCCGTCGGGCATTCCGTAAGGGCGGCCTACATGTATACCGCCATGGCCGATATGGCGGCGCTGACCGGAGACGCAGCTTACGTCCAGGCAATGGATGACCTCTGGCACGATATCGTCGAAGCCAAATTATATATCATCGGTGGTATCGGAGCAGCCGGCGGACACGAAGGATTCGGTGGCGATTACGAACTGCCCAACCTAAGGGCCTATAACGAAACCTGCGCCGCCATCGCCAATGTATTTTGGAACTACCGCCTGTTTTTAACCCACGGCGACGCCAAGTATATGGATGTGTTAGAGCGCTCCCTGTACAACAACGTACTTTCCGGGGTTTCGCTGGAGGGATCGACCTTTTTTTACCCGAACCGCTTGGAATCCCGCGGGGCGACCCAACGCAGCGAATGGTTCAGCACCTCCTGTTGTCCCTCTAATGTTTCCCGTTATTTGCCCGCTGTGCCGGGCTACATTTATGCCCGCCAGGACGACCGTATCTACGTCAATTTATTTATCTCCAGTGAGACGGACTTTCTGGTCGGCAGTCAATCCGTACGCATCAAACAAAACAGCCAACTCCCTTGGTCGGGGAAAGTCGAACTTGCCATCGAGCCGGAACGCGCCGCCGAGTTTTCCCTGCGTATCCGCATTCCCGGCTGGGCGGGAGAGCGCCCCGTACCCTCTGATTTGTATGCCTTTACCGAGGCGCCCTCGCATCCGACCCGCATCCGGGTCAACGGCGAGGCCGTTCGCTACGACACGGAAAAGGGGTACGCCGTGATTCAGCGTAATTGGTCACCGGGAGACCGGATCGCCATCGACTTTCCCTACGAGGTCAGAAGAATCACCTCCCACCCTAAGGTCAAAACCAATACCGGAAGAATCGCATTGCAAGCCGGTCCGATCGTCTACTGTACCGAAGGGTTGGACTATGGCGGTAAAGCCAATAATCTGCTTATGGAGCCCGACCAGAACTTTGAACTGGTTTACGAAAAGGATCTGTTGCAGGGCGTTATGACCATCAACGGCGAAGCCGGCACCCTGCACGAACGCGAAGACGGCAGCGTCGAAAAACGACCGGTGCCGTTTAAAGCCATCCCCTACTACGCCTGGGCCAACCGGGGCGCCGGAGAGATGCTCGTCTGGATTCCCGTTGAAGAAAAAGCCGCGGTACCCGAACCCTATCCGACACTAGCTTCAAGAAGTCAGGTAGAGACCTCCAAACCCACCCGCACCGGCGGTCTGTCGGCGGTTAATGATCTGTATAAACC
>CAYWHT010000142.1:6100-8619 GCA_964458135.1 uncultured Saprospiraceae bacterium
GTATAAACCCGAGCCCGACCTGATGGCGGAAGTACCGGCTTTCAATTGGTGGCCGCTTAAAGACACCCTTGGATCGATAACCTACAGGTTTGAAAGCCCTACAACAGTCAACGCCGCCACCGTATATTGGGAACAGAGCCGCGACGGAGCGATCGTCCTCCCCGAAGCCTGGAAGCTGTACTACCGCAAAGGTGGAAAATGGTTACCAGTGAAGGCTGCCGATTACCCGGTCCGTCCGGACGGTTCTCCCAGTACGGTTCCCTTTGAGTCCGTCACTACGGATGCCTTGAAGTTGGAAATCCAACTCGGAGAACGCCCGGCAGGAATTTACGAATGGGAGGTCAAGGAGGGATCTAAGTAGACGGCAGACCAGGGCCGTTCGATCGGCCTGGCATCGTTGCCGGTACCCAAAAAACAATCATCCTAAACCACCAAACTTGTCCTTTTATTTATGGCACACCGAAAAAAGACATACTGGCTGTTGGGGTTAACCCTTCTGGTCAGCCTAAAATGGCATCTTTGGGCCAACGAAGCCGGCGGACACGATGACCCACAAAACGCTTACATCCCCCCCGGCCCCTATCGCATGGGATTCAAAGACGAATGGAAGGCCTATAACTTTCACCACCGGAATTATCAATCCTATTATTTTGAAGATTCACCGGAAAAAATTCCGTACGGCGATTCCACCGCCTACGAACCGGAGGTGCAATTCGACTTCGCACTGGATTTCATCGAGGAGGCCTCTACCAGGGAGGATCCTTTCGCCCTTTTTCTTTCGGTCGGCCTGCCCCACCCACCCTGGAATAAGGATAATGTGCCCGGCGAATACTACGATCCATTTAAATCGGTTCAATTCGACCACCCGCCCAACTGGAGCGATCAGCCCGATCCCTATATGGATCGTTTCAAAGATCCCGAAAGGTGGCTCGAACATTACAAGCCCAATATCCCGGAGTGGAAACGCATTTACTATGCGATGACTGCCAGCCTGGACACCTACATGGGTCGACTGGAAGCTAAATTGGAAGCACTGGGCATTGCCGAGAATACCATCGTGGTTTTCACCTCCGATCACGGCGAGATGATGGGCGAAAGAGGGCGTATCCAAAAAATGATTTTCTACGAACCGGCCGCCCGGGTGCCGTTCCTGATCAAATGGCCCGGAAAGATTCCGGCCGGACTGCAGAGCGACGTTTGCCTCAACACCCCCGACATCATGCCGACCCTCCTCAGCCTGATCGACCTTCCCATTCCGGAAGAAGTGGAAGGTATGGATCTCAGCCACGCCGCCCGCGGAGAAACCGGGCCGGAGCCGGAAATGGCCTTCCTGCAGGGTATGGGACATACCTATCTATGGATCAACGGATCGCAATGGCGTGCGGTGCGCAATAAGCGCTATACCTACGCCACCTACCTGCAAGATGGCAAAGAGTTGCTCTTCGATCACCAGAAAGACCCCCGACAAAACCACAATTTGGCCAACGACCCCGTCCACGCTGCCATTAAAAAGAAATTGAAAACCCACATGCAACACAAGATGAAGGCGCTCAACGACCCGTTCAAACCCTGCACCTGGTACCGCGATCAATGGACGGACGGCGACCGAAATATCGTGGCTTCCGCCCAAGGACAGTTTGAGACGGAGCCCCAATAATGGGTCGTTTTTCTGGTATCCGCAGCTTTTCCGAAAGGGGAATTACTCGATAGCTGCTAAGAATTTTTGCGCCCCCTATAGACGGGCGCTATTCACTAACCACTAACCACTAACCATGAGATCATTCCTACTCACCTCATTGGCAATGCTCCTGCTGTTACCGCTCATATCTGCACAAAACGCGGAGCGCAATCAGCACTACATCACCAATCAAGAACCCTTGACGGCCCAGCCTTACACCGCTCTGCCACTCGGTAACATCCAACCGCGGGGTTGGTTGCTCCACATGCTGGAGACCCAGCGCGACGGGTTGACCGGTCACCTGGATAGCATCTATGAAGTCGTCTGCGGCCCCAACAACGGTTGGCTCGGCGGTACGGGCGACGGATGGGAGCGCGGTCCTTACTGGATCGACGGCTTACTTCCGCTGGCTTATATTCTCGATGATGAACAACTTAAAGCCAAAATACAACCGTGGGTCGACTGGGCCATCGAAAACCAGCGTTCGGACGGCTATTTCGGCCCCAAACCCTTACCGGAGGACTACGAACGCATTCCCGGAACCCAGCAGGGTAACCGCGAAGACTGGTGGCCCAAAATGGTCATGCTCAAAGTCCTGCAGCAACACTACATGGCCACCGAAGATGAACGGGTCATTGACCTGATGACCAAATACTTCCGCTATCAGCTCAACACCTTACCCGAATATCCGCTCGGCCACTGGACCTTTTGGGGCAACCGCCGGGGCGCGGACAACCTGGCGGTCGTATATTGGCTATACAATATTACCCAGGATGACTTTTTACTGGAGCTGGGCGAACTCATCCACCACCGCCTTTTGTGTTTTCTGGTCCACCCCGGC
>CAYWHT010000143.1:0-8612 GCA_964458135.1 uncultured Saprospiraceae bacterium
GGTGAATAATCTTGTTCATCACTTTATCCACCTCTTTATCCTTGAGGGTTTTGCCAGGGTCTTGGAAGATCAGGCTCAGGGCGTAAGACTTTTTGCCGGCCCCCAGTTGCTCCTCGTTTTCGTACACATCAAACAAGTTGATATCCGTAATCAGCTTTTTGCCAACTTTTCTGACAATTGCCTCAATATCACCAAATTTAACGGAATTTTCAATAACCAAGGCCAAATCTCTGCGCACCGAAGGAAATTTGTTCAGAGGCATAAATTCCACGCGTTGCTTGCGGGCGATTTGCAGCAGGGCGTCCCAGTTAAAGTCGGCAAAAAAGACCTGTCCGCGAATATCCATCTTTTTGACGAGCGAGCCGTCCACCTTGCCGAATTCCACGAGGGATTGATCACCGCGCTGGTATTGGAGCCCGTAGGCAAAGTAATCGTGCTGCGGCGGGCTTTCCCGCCACCCTTGCCCCCCCAGGCGCAACAGTACGTTGTGCACCACGGCTTTCAGGCTGTAGAAGTCGGCATTTTTTTCGTTATCGAATACCCAGCTTTCCGGCCAGCGTTCCCCGGTGAGGACCAGACTCAGGTGGTTCTTTTCCACGATATCTTCCCGTTGGCGTTGGTAGGAGCGGCCGAATTCAAACAGGCGTATGCGGCTGCGCTGCCGGTTGTGATTGTGCAGGACGGCTTCCAGGGCGCTGAACAACATATCCGGCCGCATGATGTCAAGATGCACATTCGAGGTATTGTTGACCCTCACCAGATGGTCTTCAGACATCCCGGGAAGGTGCTCCCGGTAATAGCGCGATTCGGACAGGGAAACGGCCATCATCTCGCTAAACCCGTTGCCCGACAGATAGTCGGCCACGCGATTGCGCACCGTACTGGGGTCGGGTTGTTCGGCCACCGCCATGGTCGTCGACACTTTCTCGGGAATGGGCACCTGATTGAATCCGTAGATGCGAAGAATTTCTTCGATCAGGTCGGCCTCCCGGGTTACATCGGCTTTGTTGGTGGGCACGGCTACCCGGAAGCCCTGTTCGTCTTTATGCCGTATTTCCATTTCCAGGGCCTCCAGGATTTGGTGTACCTCGCGGGGATCCAGCTCAATCCCGATAAGCCGGTTGATGCGATCGTAGCGCACCGCGATTTCTTTCGGTTCGATGGGCTTGGGATAGATATCGATAATCGGAGAGCTGATTTGCCCGCCGGCCAATTCCCTTAATAACAGGGCCGCCCGCTTCAGGGCGTATACCGCTACGTTGGGATCACTACCCTTCTCAAAAACCTTGGCCGCATCGGTGCGCAAATTGTGCCGCATGCTGGATCTGCGGATATACTGAGCATTAAAATGGGCGGATTCCAGGAAAATACGTTCCGTCTGTGCGGTCACTCCGGTATTGACGCCCCCGATAACCCCTGCGATACACATGCCCCGGGAATCACCGTCGCAGATCATCAGGTCATCCTCGGCCAGGTTGCGCTCCACCTCGTCGAGGGTGGTGAAGGGGGTGCCCTCCGGGAGTGTTTGCACGATAATTTTTTGTTGGGCGATCCGCTCCAGGTCAAAAGCGTGGAGCGGCTGTCCCAACTCGTGGAGCACGAAGTTGGTGACATCCACGACGTTGTTGATGGGGCGCAGTCCGATGGCCCGCAGCCGTTTTTTCAACCACTCGGGCGATTCTTCGATGCGCAGGCCCGAGATTGACAATCCGGCGTAACGGGGGCAGGCTTCGGTATGGCGCACCTCCACTTCAACGGTCAAGTCCCGCTTGTCAACGGAGAAATCCTCCACGGAAGGCAGATGAATGGTTCCGCTTTTTTGATAGTTGATGCGCAAGGCGGCCGCCAGATCTTTAGCGACTCCCAGGTGGTTGGTGGCGTCCGACCGGTTGGGCGTCAGGCCGATTTCGTAGACGTAGTCGGTTTCCATGTGGAAGTACTCGCGGGCGGTCGTTCCTACCTCCGCCTCTTCGGGAAGCACCAGAATGCCGCTGTGGTCATCTCCGAGGCCCAGTTCGTCTTCGGCGCAAATCATGCCTTCCGACACCTCGCCGCGGATCTTTCCTTTTTTAATTTTGAGGGGTTCTTCCGCATCGTTGGGGTAAAGCGTCGCGCCGACGGTAGCCACCATCACCTTCTGCCCCGCCGCCACATTGGGCGCTCCGCAAACGATCTGCACCGGCTCGCCGTTGCCCAGGTCCACTTTGGTCAGGGAAAGTTTATCGGCATTGGGGTGTTGCCCACATTCCACTACCTTGCCCACCCGGACGCCGTGCAAACCACCGGGAATGCTTTCTACTTCTTCCATTCCCTCTACTTCCAGACCAATATCCGTCAGTATTTCTCCGATCTTTTCGGCCGACAAATTGTCCAGGTCGATGTAATCTTTTAACCAGTTGAGCGAGACTTTCATGGGTGGTTCGAATTTGGAGCCACAAAGATAAATATTTCGCAAAAAGAAGAGAAAGGTAGGGCTGCGGGTGCTTAGCCGATCAGGCCATCTCGGCCAGTTCCAGCCAACGGGTTTCTTTGTCTTCGAGCTGTTGGTTGAGCTCGCCCAGTTCCCGGGAGAGTTCTTCGATGCGTTCGGCGGTAAGGCCGGTATCGTTGAATTGTTCGGTGATTTCGGTTTTGCGCGCTTCCAGGCGGGAGATCTCCTTTTCCAGGCGATTCATTTCTTTGCGTTCCTGGTAGGAAAGTTTGGGCTGCTCGCTATCCGGTTTTGGAGGATGGCCCGCAGCCGGTTGCTTGCGCTTTTCGCCTTCCGCTTCCCGTTGCCCGGTTTGAGCCCTTTCCTTTTGGAGCTGCCGGTACTCGGAATAATTGCCCAGGAAATCTCTGATCCGGCCGTCTCCCTCCATGACGAAGAGGTGATCCACTAATTTATCCATGAAGTATCGATCGTGGGTCACGATGATGAGGCAGCCGGGAAATTCCTTGAGGAATTCTTCCAGGATATTGAGCGTGATGATGTCGAGGTCGTTGGTTGGCTCGTCCAGGATGAGAAAGTTGGGATTGCCCATTAGGATGGTCAAGAGGTAGAGCCGGCGGCGCTCTCCGCCGCTAAGTTGGGAAACGTAGACCTGTTGCTGCTTACGGCTAAAGAGGAAGCGCTCGAGCAATGCTTCGGCGGTTAGTTTTTGGCCTTTTTCCAGGGGGATGTACTCGGCGATGTCGCGCACGACATCGATGACGCGCCGGTCCTCCTTTAAGTGCATACCCGATTGGGTGTAATAGCCAAAGACGGTATTTTCACCGATGACTACCTTACCGGTATCGGGTCGCAGGTCCTTGGTCAGGATCCGGAGGAAGCTCGTCTTGCCCGCGCCGTTGGGCCCGACGATGCCCACCCTTTCTTTTTTCTTAAACTTGTAGGAAAAGCCTTCGACAATTTTGCGTTCGCCAAAGCTTTTGCTGACGTTGTGGAGCTCCAGGATTTTTTTGCCCAGCCGTTGCCCTTTGATATCGATTTGCATTTCCGGGTCGACGCTGACGTTAGCCACTTTTTCGCGCAATTCTTCCGCGGCGCCTACCCGGGCTTTGGCCTTGGTGCCCCGCGCTTTGGGCATGCGGTTAACCCATTCCAGCTCTTTTTTGAGGAGTTTGCGGTTTTTGTCCAGAGCGACGTTTTCGTTTTCTTTGCGAATCGCTTTTTTCTCCAGATAATCGGTATAGCTGCCGGAATAGCGATACAGTTGCCCGCCTTCGAGCTCCACGATATAGTTGCATACCCGGTCGAGAAAGTAGCGGTCGTGCGTCACCATGAAAAGCGTAAGCTGCGCCCTTTGCAGATATTCCTCCAGCCATTCGATCATATCCAGATCCAGGTGGTTGGTCGGTTCGTCGAGGATGAGCAAGTCGGGCTCGTCGATGATGAGCTTAGCCAGGGCGAGCCGCTTTTTTTGACCGCCGGAGAGGGTGGTTACCGGCTGGGGGAGATCGATGATGCCAAATTTGGTCAGCACTTCTTTGATGCGTGCTTCGAAATCCCAGGCTTTGAGATCATCCATTCGGGTCAGGGCGGCCTGCGCTTCCTCATCGCTGCGCGGATGAAGCATAACTTCTTCGTACTGCCGAATGGCCTGAATCATCGGATTATCGGAATCGAATACGGCATCCATGACGGTATGACCAGAATAAAAGTCGGGTTCCTGCATCAGATAACCCACCCGGATATCTTTGCGCAGATAAACCTTGCTGTTTTCCCCTTCGGGCAGTTCCTGACCGGTAATAACGCGGAGGAGGGTTGTCTTGCCCGTACCGTTTTTGGCAACTAGCGCAATCTTTTGCCCCTTGCTGATGTGCAGGGAGAGATCGCTGAACAGCACTTTCTCTCCGTAAGTCTTGGTGGCGTTTTCAATACTCAAATAATCCATAGCCTCTACAAGAAAGGTACATTTAATAAAAGGAACCAAAAAGACCTTCTGAACGGCGGCTCCAGAAGGTCTTTCCGGTGGATGATCGCGAAAGTAGGCGCTCTTGCCGGCGGGCGCTCCAACTACCGAGGCGAATCGCGGTTTGCATGGAATGGTAGCTCTAAGAGAATGATCAGTTCGTGAGAAGAGCCCCGGCGGGGCATCTGGTTGCCTCGAGCGTCAAGCCCGGGATAAATAAGACGATCAGCCGGTGCTGGCGTTCCAGCGGGGCAGCCGGTTAGGGCGGCATTCCGATTCTATGAACATCTCACAATGGGCTGCTCCTCCGGAGCGCCAAGTCATCATGACCGGGCCTTATTTCTACAAACCGGTTGCACCTAATGTTGCGCCCAATCACTATCACTTCAATCCGTCTTCAACAGATCGTGCAACACATTCATCGTCTCCTGCACGTAGATATCTTTGGAGACCGATTCGATGAAATCGCGGTTTTTGACTTTGGCTGCTTCGTTTTCCATCACCTTGGCCGTATCGGCTTCGAGGTTCCGAATATCCGGGATGACGACTGCATCGAACAAGTCGCGATACTCTTTGGCTTTCTGGTCTTCTTCTTCTTTAAATTCGCGGTAGCTGTCGAAATTTAGGGGATAGACGCTTTGTTCCCGCTGTTCTTCCACCAGGCGGGCGTTCTGGTAAATTTTTTGGAAGGTCGTACTCGTATCCACCCGTTGACGGCTGCGCTCCTGAATGGTTTCCAGCTCATCGATTTGGTAGACATTCTGTTCGTAGTCTACCGGATCGATTTCGGTCCACTGGATGGCGTATTCGTTTTCGCGTTCCCCGATTTCGATGTAGTGGTAATTGTCCGGAAGGATGATGTCGGGCTGTACGCCGCGCAGTTGGGTCGATCCTCCATCGATGCGGTAGAACTTTTGGGTGGTGACCTTCAGATCGCCCAGGGGCTTCATTTCATCGTGGCCGCGTACGGCGCGGTCGAGGTTAAAGAAGCGCTGTACGGTGCCCTTGCCGAAGGTGCGATCACTGCCCACGATAATGGCGCGCCCGTAGTCCTGCAGGGCGGAAGCCAGGATTTCGGAAGCAGAGGCGCTGAAGGAGTTGACCATGACGGCTAGCGGCCCGTCGTAGAGTACGTCTTGATCGGTATCGGTCAGTACTTCCGGTTTTTTTGCGCGCGACTTGACCTGTACGATGGGACCTTTTTCGATGAAGTAGCCGGATATTTTAATCACATCGCGCAGGGAGCCTCCGGTGTTATCGCGCAAGTCGAGGATGATGCCGTCAACCGACTCCTCTTTCATCTTATTAATTTCTTTTTTGATGTCTTCGGAGGAAAAGCGCCCGTTGCGATCTTCGAAATCGGCGTAAAAGCCGGGCAGATAGATGTAACCGATGCGTTCTTCGCGCTCATCGTCTTCCAGGAGGAGAGATTTGGCGAAGCGTTCTTCGAATTCCACGACATCGCGGGTAATGACGATGGTTTCGGTGCTGCCGTCGACTTTTTTGACGGTCAGTTCTACTTTGGTGCCTTTCTCGCCGCGGATCAGCTGCACCACATCGTTGATTTGCATGCCGGTAATATCTACGGGGTCTTCGCCTTCCTGGGCCACGCTCATAATGAGGTCGCCTTCCTGTAACTGGCCGTTTTTCCAGGCGGGGCCGCCGACGACGATATCGACGACTTTGGTGTAATCTCCCTCGCTCTGCAGCCTGGCGCCGATGCCTTCCAGTTTACCGGAAAAGCGAATGTTGAAGTTTTCTTTTTCGACCGGCTCGTAGTAGTAGGAGTGGGGATCGTATACGTTGGTAATGGCGTTCAGGTAATTACTCAGGCGATCTTCCCGCTCCAGGCGGCTCAGGCGGTCAAAGATATCGTTGTAGTATTCCCGCACATCCTCGCGTACTTCTTTTTCCAGTTCGTCGAAGGATTTCTTTTCCACCTCTTCGCCTTTTTCCTCTTCCCGCTTGAGTTTTCGGTTGAGGCGCACCATGGTTTCGTATTTGAGCAGGCGCCGCCACAAAACGCGCAGTTCCTCGTCATTGGCGGGAACCTCGCGATCATCGCGATCGAGCTCGATTTTTTCATCCCGCTCGAAATCAAAGGGGGTGGCGAGAATTTCTTCCGAGAAGGCTTTGGCTTTTTGCACCCCGCGTTGGAGCAGGCTGACGGATTGATCGAAGAAGGCGTAAGAGCCGGAATTGATTTCCTCGTCGAGTTGGGTGCGGTAGTTTTCCAACTGCTGGAGATCTTTCTGGGTGAGGAAGCGATGGCCGCCGTCGATTCGATCCAGATACAAGTCGTAGATCTTTTCGGAGAGTTCGTCATCGAGTTGCTTGGGGCTGAAATGCAGTTGATCCATAAACGCCAGGATCGTGCGCATCAGCAGGGCGTCTTTGTCTGCGTTGTCTGTCGTCGCTTTCGGGTAAAAGGCCGCGATCAGGAATGTCAACACCAGGATCGAAAAAAACAGCGGTCCTCTGAATTTCATAAGTGGTTTTTTTTCTTCAGCAAAATATACCTTCTGTTAACGAAAAATCGAAGATTTAAGTTTATCCTAAGAGCGGGCGATAATTCCGGGGAGATAAAAACGCGGAGCACCAAATAAAAAATAGCCGTTTCCCGGCTCTTAAAAGGATTAACCGGGAAACGGCCATAATACTAAAAAAGTTGCAAAGTATCCAGTGCTTTGCGCGCCGGTTATTTTTTCAAGGGAGCGCTAAGCGATGAGCAATCGCTAAGCAATCAGCGGTGCGATGACGAGCGCCACCACCGCCATGAGTTTGAGCAGGATGTTGAGCGAGGGGCCGGAAGTATCCTTGAAGGGGTCGCCTACGGTATCTCCCACGACGGCTGCTTTGTGCGGATCGGATCCTTTGTAATAGGTTTCCCCGGCAATTTCCACCCCTTCTTCGAACATTTTCTTGGCGTTGTCCCAGGCGCCACCGGCGTTTGACTGGAAGATGGCCATCAATACGCCGGCTACCGTTACGCCGGCCAGCAGGCCGCCGAGCATTTCGGGGCCGCCGGCAAAACCGATAATGACCGGCGTCAGTACGGCGATCATGCCCGGCAGCACCATCTGGCGGATGGAAGCGGCGGTGGAGATTTCCACGCAGCGGCTGTATTCGGCTTTGCCGTTGGCGTCCGAAAATATTTTTTGGTCTTCTTCACTCCAGTCGTGCAGTTCTTTATCGCCGTTTCTACGCATGGCCTCCAGGGCGGCCGTCAGTTCTGGAATGCTCTGGAACTGACGGCGCACTTCCTGGATCATATCCATGGCGGCGCGCCCTACGGCGCCCATGGCCAGGGAGGAGAAGAGGAAGGGCAGCATGCCGCCCAGCAACAGACCAGCCATGACAGTAGGTTTGGCGATATCGATGGTGGTGATGTTAGCGGTAGTCATAAAGGCGGCAAAGAGGGCCAGGGCCGTCAGGGCGGCGGAGCCGATAGCGAAGCCTTTACCGATGGCGGCGGTGGTGTTGCCCACCGCGTCGAGCTTGTCGGTGCGCCCGCGTACATCCTTGGGTAGTTCGCTCATCTCGGCAATGCCGCCGGCATTGTCGGAGATCGGTCCGTAGGCGTCAACGGCTAACTGAATACCCGTATTGGAAAGCATGCCTACCGCGGCGATGGCGATGCCGTAGAGCCCGGCAAACTCGTAAGCGCCCAGGATGGCGGCGGCCAAAATGAGAATGGGAATAGCCGTAGATTGCATACCCACGCCCAAACCGGCAATGATATTGGTGGCGGAACCGGTCATCGACTGGTTAACAATACCTTTGACCGGTCGGGTGCCGGTACCCGTATAAAATTCTGTGATCAAGCCGATGAGCAAACCGGCGGCTAATCCGAATATGACGGCCCAGAAAACCCCCATGTAAGAATATTCCTTGCCTTCAAAGGTCCACTGGGCGGGCAGCATCCAACGTACGATGAGGAAGGTGGCGATCAACATGATGCCCGCCGAAATGAATTCTCCGCGGTTCAGCGCTTTTTGCGGGTCTCCACCTTCTTTGACGCGCACGAAGAAGGCGCCCAGGATGGAAGTGAAAATACCCACGCCGGCCAGCAGCAAGGGCAGCAGGACGGCGTTAAGCCCGCCGAATTCGTTGCTTTCGTCAAAGCCGTTAGCCTGACCGATAAATACGGCGCCCAACACCATCGTCCCGATGATGGAACCCACGTAGGATTCAAACAGATCGGCGCCCATGCCGGCC
>CAYWHT010000144.1:0-8586 GCA_964458135.1 uncultured Saprospiraceae bacterium
GGCTCCACCCGCGGCCAAACCCTGGCCATCGCGGAACTGCTCCGCCGCTTCCGCTACCGCCCCGTGATGCCCCACCTCACCTGCGTGGGCCACACCCGGGAGGAATTGTACGGGATCGCCGACGGCATCCACGCGGACGGCTTCCGCAACATCATGACCCTGCGCGGGGATCCGCCCAAGGGGGAAACCGCTTTTCAGGCCACCGAAGGCGGCCTGGGATCCGCCCGCGAACTGGTGGAACTGTTGAAAGACCGCCATCCCGACTTCTGCCTGGGCGTGGCCGGCTATCCCGAACCCCATCCGGAATCCCGGGGTCCCACGGAGGACATGGACTACCTGAAATCCAAAATCGACGCCGGCGCCTCCTTCATCACCACGCAGCTGTACTTCGACAACGACCAGCCCGACCCCAATAACTACAGCCCGACTACCGACAAAACCTACGGCGAATCCTACCGCGCTTACTACGACCGCAAACCGGTCTTCATAGAACGAACAACCCGGGGGCTCGATTCACCCGATTCCTCCCGGGTAGCCTTTCTGCAACAGCAATTTTTCAATAAGAAAGTCAAAGCCGGCTACCAGGATCTGATGGCTTTTTCGGAAAAGGTCGTTCGGTTCTTGAAGGGTGGGGGGACCCTAATCATTAAACTCAGAGGATTCGCCAGCCCACGAACCGGTTCCCGCTATAACTATATTCTGAGCCAAAGGCGGATCCACTCGGTGCACAACCAATTTGAAAAATTCGCGGATGGCGCTTTACTGCCCTATCTGCAAAACGGTCAATTCGTCATCGAAGAAGAAGCCTACGGCGAAAGTCAGGCCAAGGGCGTACTGGATGATATACAAGACCAAAATAGCTCCATTTACGGTTTAGCCGCTTCCGCGGAACGGCGGGTAGAGATTATTGAAATCCAAACGGGCTCCGATACCGAAGAGACGCCCTTAACCAGTCCGGACGAATGAGCGCTTCAAGCAGAAACCACAAAGCAGAGGCCAAACGACAACCCTCAGAAATGATGCATTTAACTTTACGGAACACCAAAGAAAAGACTGTCAGCTGGGTATTAACCCTTTGTCTGCTCGGCTTATTGTTCCGCCCATTGTACGGGGAGGGCAGCCGGCAAGTAGCGCCCACCCCCGATGATCAGGTGTTGTTGTTAACCAACCGCACCGACTTCGATAATTTTGCCGCATTCGACGGCCCGGCCGACAGCCGGCTTTATATCTCGGTTGCCAATGCTTCCGAGATCATCTACCTGGGGCTTTCGCAGGAATACGACGATCTGGGTAATCCTTTTGCCGACCTGGCGTCCGGCAGTTACCAGTTTCGGATTCGACGCCGGAACCCAGCGGGCAATGACCCCGTCGTTCACGGGCCTTTCACGATTGACCAAAACCGCCAGAATATCGCTTCCTGGTCGGAAGCTTTTTGGGGTGACGGAGGGTATGACACGAGCCTGACGGCCCCGAACCCCGCGCGGGGCAACCGGGAGGATTTCGTCTACCGCTTCGCCCCCGGGCAAGCCGGCGCCTATTACATCGAATTTGCGGATATCGGATTCGATGTCACTTCCGAGGATGATAACGAGAAGGTGCTGATCGGCTTCTGGGATTTCACGGTAGTCCAAAACGGTGAAGCTCAACGGGGCCGGGTATGGTCGCGCCAGTGGGCTTTGCGCACCCCTATCCAATCCGTCGATAATCCCGATCCCATTGAATGTGGTTGGGACCGTCGATTCAACGGGGCGTTGTATTCCTACACCACCGATGGTTTCGTCTCCAAAGTTGACTTTTCGGAATCCGGCTTTCAGGGCCTTGGTTTTACGATTGCGTTGAATTCCCATGGCCCCGGTGACAGTGGCAACCTTATTTCCGACCGGCGGTCCATCCCCGGACGCAACGCTACCGGCAACTCGGCCGAACACCAGATCTTTCTCCATCCGCCCGACCCCTTGCTGTTTGCGAGCGGCTGCTGTGGCGACGTACGCACCGATTCGGTTTTCCGCTGCCGCCCCGGAATGGAAGGGTTTGGCCTTGACGTCACCGCCACCCGCCCCGGCCAATTGGAAGTCATTCTCGACTTTAACCGGAACGGCGTTTTCGACCCCAATAGCGAAGATGTCGACCTTTTCCGGGTCTTCGATCGGTCGGATTTTCGCTCCGACACCACTGATACCGTCAACTTTTTTGATTGCCATGCCGATATCGAAGCAACGGCCGCAATACCCTGGGATGGGCTCAAAGGCGACGGTACTCCGGTAAGCGCGGGAGATACGATAAACCTGATTCTCATTTACACGCAGGGGGTACAGCACTGGGCAGTTTACGATGGGGAATTTTTGAAAAATGGATTCTGCGTGGAGGTAGTTAGGCCTCATTGCCGCCAAGACGATCAAGTGATTGCCGGTCTCGATCACCTTTATTGGGATGACCGGCTCATTCCCGAAAACCCCGGTACGGGCCAACCTAAAACCAAGATCGAAGGCTGCCGCTGCGGCCAGAACAATTGCCGGACCTGGAACTTTTTTGACCCCAACCAGGAATGCAACCTAAACACCCTGCAGGATGACCGAACGGTCGGATACGGGGATAAGAGCACCCTTAACACCTGGTGGTTCGCCAATATCGTACGCAAGAGGATGGCGATTACCGCTCCCCTAAGCTGCCGGATCGTGGGAGTTGACTCCATTTGCCAAGGGATGACAGCGGAATTTGGCGCCCGCCTCGACGGTGGCCGGCCGATCGCTTATGAATGGAAGGGGCCCGGCGGATTTACGGCCGACTCCGCCTCTACGGGGCCGATCCGCACCCCAGGAATATACACCGTACGCATCACCGACGAAGCGGGATGCACCATCACTTGCCAACGGGAACTCACCCTCAGGGATAATCCGATCGAGCTGCGCGCCGGCCCGGATACGGCCTTATGCGTTTCGCAGCCAGTACGCCTCAAGGCGACCGCCAATGTCGAGAACCTATCTTACACCTGGTTCAACTCGCCAGCTTTATCCGATACTATTAGTACGGAGAGCCGGCTAACGGTAATCCCTCCCTCCGGCATGACCGCCACCTATTACGTTTTGGCGGAAGCTCCCGACGGCTGCACCGCTCTGGATTCCGTTCGGATCACCGTTTCGCGCATCGCCAAGGAGCAACCGCCCGATACGGTGATCACCTGTGCCGGAGAAGCAGCAGCGCTCAACCCTGGGGGTAATCCAGATTTTTCCTACAGCTGGGAACCCACGACCGGACTGGACTTGAGCAATCCCGCCCGCCCGGTGGCTACGGCCCTGCAAAGCACCAACTACATGCTAACCATCGAAGACAGTGCCAGTAGGTGTAAAGCCGTACATACCATTCATTTGAAGGTTATACCGCCCCCCTCCTTGACCCTGGAGGGAGATACCGCCCTTTGCATGCCGGAGGAAATAACCCTTACGGCATCCGCCGATGTTGCGGTCGACATTGAGTGGTACGATAATCCGGTACTGAGGGGCGATCCGGTGCAAACCGGACCGGAGCTGACCTTTACCCCATCCGTGGGCACTATCACGCATTACCTGCGAGCGACCACCCTGGAGGGCGGATGTGAAACCGAAGACTCGGCAAGTGTTGCGGTGAAAGACGCCTTTGCCGACTTAGGGATGGAGGGCATTCCGGACACGAGTCTGCGCGTTTGCGCCAATGCGGCCACTACCTTGTCCCTTCCCGCCGGATACGCTTACGCGTGGTCGCCCGTGGATGACGGGATTGATGTCACCGAGCCAGCCGAGCCGGTCTTTCGCCCGGAGGATAGCCGAATTTACCGGGGCGCGGTCACGGATACGGCGACGGGTTGTAGTATGGCTTTTACAGTGGATATCCTGGTCAATCCGCAGCTGGAGCTAGTTGCCGCAACCGATGATACCGTTTGCACGGCCGCCCCGCTATCCCTTGACGCCAAGACCGCCGTTCCCGCCAGGTTGGAATGGTCGGCCGGTTCGGCCTTTGATTCCGTTCTCGCCATCGGGCCGGAGCTCATCATTACGCCTACCTTAGGCACTACTCAATACTACATTCGGGCTACGGATACGACTAGTTTGGGCTGTAGTGCGGTAGACAGCCTGAGCGTTTATTACTACCCGGTCGATGCGGCTTTGGAACCGGTCGTAAGCTGCAGGCCGGCGGATACGCTGGCGTTGGAAGTCATCGATCGTTCCATTGAGGGTCAGGAACTCAGCTATTTTTGGTTTCCGCCGGAGGCTTTGTTTTCCGATCCGGCAGCCGGGCCCACCGCCCTGGTGGATCCTGCGGCAACCGAAGATTTTAGTGTCGATCTGAGGAATTCATTCGGTTGTACGGCCACCCTGGAAACTACGGCCCGGGTGATTGACCTGCAAAATACCGTCGAAGTCATCGCTGATCCCGATACCATCGTTGCCGGCGGTTTAAGCCAATTGGAGGTACGTGGTTGTACGAACTGCAGCTACCGCTGGCTACCGCAAAACGGCACGCTCAACCAGCCGGATATTCCCAACCCTGCCGCCATGCCCGAACAAACGACGACTTACGAAGTCGCGCTAGCAAAAGAAGGGTGTGAAGAGACTTTTGAGCTTACGGTATTGGTGTTGCCCTTGGCTTGCGGGCCGCCGCATGTTTATCTGCCCAACACCTTTACGCCGAATAACGACGGGATGAATGACGATCTTTTCGTGCGCGGCAAAAACATTGAAGCCATGCAACTCCTGGTCTTCAACCGCTGGGGGCAGAAGGTCTTTGAAAGTCATTCTCAAGACCGGGGATGGGACGGTACTTTTGAGGGGCAACAACTCCCTCCCGATGTATACGGGGTCTATTTGGAGGTGACTTGCGATAATGAGGAGATCTATCGTTTGCAGGGCAATGTGACGCTGTTGCGATGACATTTTACCCAATAGGCTGTGATGACCCTCGTAATCTATAGCCGATCAATACGTTAAAACAATTTGTATGTTACTGGTGTCGTTTTCAGAGCGCTTCTATAAAGAGGTGAGATCATGCTGTCAACGAATTCCGAGGCCGAACCTTCACCACAGATGAATAGCTGCAATTGGAAGACCGTTCCGAGCAAAAAAATGAATTTTATGAGGGGAAAGTAGTTGAGATATTTTGCTGATAAGCGGGAAAGCAACAACCTTTTTTGAACAGAAATGTTCATCATCATTGAATAGAGTAATCAATCATTTTCCGAAGCAGTTAAGTTAACTCTCCGGATAAAAAACATAGGAAAAACATTGCCTATCTTCACCGGCAATTTCAGATCTTCGCAGAACAAAAGGAGTTATCCTTCAATTCCCAGTAGTATAGAAGCTCTTGTACAAAAACATTCGTGGCTAGCGGCCCACTCTCATCATCGAAATGAGAGGCAATAGCGAAATTTCGCTTTATAAATAAATAAAAGTCAGAATTACGTCAATACTTACCCACCTTTTTTGGGAATTCCAAACTGAATTTAAGATAGCGCCAAATTTTAGGGTTACCTTTGACCGTATTAATCGTAATTATAATGAATACACAAGGAGTTAAATTTAACATGAAAGACCGCCCAGAATTCATCAAGGAATTACGCCGGCGCGTCAATCAGTATTTTAAAGACAACGATCTTTCCAAGCACGCCAATCTCAACATGAAAATCAAAACGGCATTCATGTTGTTTCTCTACTTTGTGCCGCTTTCCCTGATGATCACGGGTGTGATCGGTTCGTTTTGGCCGGCTATGCTGATGTGGGTATTGATGGGACTGGGGATGTCGGGCATCGGCTTATCGATTATGCACGACGCTAACCACGGCGCTTATTCCAAAAACCAGAACGTCAACCGGGCGTTGGGCTACCTGCTCAACTTCGTCGGTGGCTACCACGTCAACTGGAAAATTCAACACAACGTACTGCACCATTCCTACACCAATGTAGAAGGGCACGACGAGGATATCGACTCCGGGATTATGCGATTTTCACCGACCCAGGAGCAAAAACCTATCTTTAAATACCAGGCTTTTTACGCCCCGCTGTTTTACGGCATCATGACCATCTACTGGTTTACGGCTAAGGACTTCCTGCAAATTATCCGGTACCGCGACAATGGTTTACTGGCCAGTCAAGGCCTGACCTTCAAGCAGGCCTTGAGCCAGGTCACCTTCAATAAGGTTTGGTACCTGGGAATCACCTTAATCCTTCCTATGATCATGGTTTCTATTCCCTGGTGGCAGATGCTGCTCGGCTTTTTGCTGATGCACTTCATGTGTGGTCTGGTCTTGGCCTTGATTTTCCAAACGGCCCACGTCATTGAAGAGACTAGTTTTTTCGAGACCGGCCCCGAAGGAAGTTTAGAAAACAGCTGGGCCATTCACCAGATGCGCACCACGGCCAACTTCGCGCAACGCAGTCGCATCTTTTCCTGGTTTATCGGCGGGCTCAACTACCAGATCGAGCACCACCTATTCCCGAATATCTGCCACGTGCACTACCGGAAGATCTCCAAGATCGTCAAGGCAACGGCCGAAGAATTTAATCTGCCCTACTACCAACACCGCACTTTCCTGGGAGCCGTGAAGAGTCACTTCTCCCTGCTTCACCAGCTGGGCACCGGCGAATACGACCGAAAGCTGGCCGCCGCCCAGGCATAACGCCATACGTCAGCTCCCGGCGGAGAGGTTGCTTTTGCTTTTACCCTGGTTCCCGAAGCACTGGGCCTCTCCGCCGCGAGCTTGCGCTCCACCAGCTGCCATTTTGGTTGGAAACCGCCTGGCCATGTACGTCACCTTAAAAAAGTGGGCGAAAAAAGTACTGCCCAAGAGCGCCTTATTCCGGTACGAATCGGCATTCAGACGTTTGCTTTATCTCTTCTACCGGGGAAACAGCTTTCAGTGCAATGTTTGCAACCGGGGCCTGCGGCGGTTCATCTCCTTAGCTAGCGGCGACTTGCTGTGCCCCCGTTGCGGAAGCATTTCCCGCTCCCGGCGGTTATGGCAGTTACTCCGCGATGAATTTTTGAGACCGGAAGCCCGAATATTGGACGTTTCCCCATCCCGAAGTTTATACCGGCTGCTGCGCAAAGATCCTACCATTGACTATACCGGCACCGACCTTTCCGGTGACTTTCTGGCGGATCAAAGCTACGATCTCACCCGGATCGAGCTGGAGGACGCCTCTTTTGATCTGATCATTTGCTATCACGTATTGGAACACATTGAGGCCGACCGGCAGGCCATGCGAGAACTGCACCGGGTTTTATCCGGTGGAGGAGTTTGCCTTATCCAAACCCCATTTAAGGCGGGAGCGATCTACGAGAACCCTGCTATCACGGATCCCGCCGAACGACTCGAACATTTCGGGCAGGAAGATCACCTCAGGATCTACTCCGTTTCCGGATTGGAAGCCCGGCTCAGAGAGGCCGGCTTTCGGGTGGAAATTCGACAATTTACCGAACCCGCTGCCAATCGTTTGGGCTTCAAAGAACAAGAAAAGGTGCTGATCTGCACCAAGTTAAAAGTATAGTCTGCCAACTCAAGATTTGTGAATGCTGACTTGGCAGACTATAGACAGATAGCCGGCCATTTTCCTGAAAATGTGATAGCTTTCGGCCACAACCCAACCAACACATGAACAAGCTCAAATATCTGTACCGGGCCCTCCGTTACCGCTATCTTCTGGACGCGCCGGAAATCAGATTTTTACTGCGTAGCCTTCAACGGGGCAACATTGCCGTGGATATTGGCAGCCACAAGGGAGGCTATTTGTACTGGATGCGCCGGGCCGTCGGGAAAAACGGCAAGGTATTCGGCTTCGAGCCCCAACCCCGCTTATACGAGTATTTGCAAGGCGTGAAGCAGAAGATGAGCTACGAAAACGTCCTGCTGGAAAACAAAGGCCTTTCCGCCGAAGCCGGACATGCGGAACTGCACATCCCCGTCACCCCGAGCGGCGCCTCGCCGGGCGCCCGCCTGGATGGTCCTACCGAGCAGGACCGACACGAAAAGCTGCAAATCGAGTTGGTCACCCTCGACGGGTATTTTCTTCGGCGAGATATCTTTCCCGACCTGATCAAAATCGATGTGGAAGGGCACGAACAGCAAGTCCTCCGGGGCGGCAGGGAAACCCTGCGTTGCTGCAAACCCAAGTTGATCATTGAATGCGAAAACCGCCACCTGGCAAGCGGAGACGTGCTGGACGTATTCGGCGAATTAGACGGACTCGGTTACCAGGGCTATTTCTATGCCGGCCGGCAATGGCGGCCCTTGAGCCGGTTCGATCCGGCCGTTCACCAAAAGGCGGGCGAGGGTAGATTCTGGGAGGAGAAAGGATACGTGAATAATTTTGTCTTTGAGTAAGGCATAGGCTACCCACAAAATTTTATAGCCCAACAACTCAGGATTTCGCTTCGCGTCTACTGCGTGGTGTGAAATTATGGCGCAGCTAATTTTTCCAGCTCGCAAGTCCGAGATCCTGACCGCAGGGTCAGAGGCAAAAAACGCAGGCGATGCCTAAGCATCGGCGAGGCTTTTTAACGCCGCGAGGCGGAACTCCGAGGAGCGAAGCGACGATCAGCGAAGCTAAAAAGAGCAAG
>CAYWHT010000145.1:0-8548 GCA_964458135.1 uncultured Saprospiraceae bacterium
CATCACCATACCGGCGCTCACGCCGAGGTCAAACTGCCAGGCCACAACGATCAACGTCAGGAAGAGGGTTGCCAGCACGAGATTCCCCAAGCGGAAAACCTCCCGGGCGCCCATTCGCAGAGACAGGGTCCGAATCCGGTAACGTTCATCCCCTTCAATATCGGGCATATCCTTAAACCAGGCGATGACAATACTGTAGACGAAAATGGTGCCGGTGAGCAACCAGATGACGGCGGGCACCCGCGGAGCGGTCGCCATCATAGTATGGAAATGCAAAAACAGGAAAATATTGACAATCATGCCGCGCACCGCGATGATGCAAAAAGCGGCCCAAAAGGTAAACCGCTTCAAGCGAATGGGAGGAAGTGAATACACCGTGCCGATCAAAAGACTAAGCCCCACCGTCAGCAACAAATACCCCCCTACCGGAATGGCAATGGCCAAAGATAGAGCGAGGGCGATGCCGATCAGCCAGTAACCGGTCGACATAGAATAAGCCCCCGACGCCAGCGGCAAGTAAGGTTTGTTGATCCGGTCAATTGCCACATCGGTAATCTGATTGAGCCCGACGATGTAAATATTAGCCCCCAGACAGGCAAGCAACGTCCATCCCAGAGCGGCCAAATGCCAGCCGCTCCACGCCGTCACCGAGAGCGCCAAAAAATAAAGCGCCAGAATGCTCAGGCTGGTGCCGATCACAGTATGTGGCCGTGCAAAACGCACAAAATTGCGGAGGTGTTCCATCATTTTGTTCCTTGAAGTAAGACAAAGCGGATCAGTCCCAAGCGATAGCCCCGTTGCATATGCTGCATCGTCCAGGCCCCGCGGATTGTCGACCAGCCCGTACGCAACAAGGCGGCGAGGTTGCGTCCTTTAAAGGCCGAGCGGATTACCGCCTTCCAAAAGGGCGCGACGCTGGCGCTCCAATCCGCCGTCTGCACCTCCCGGAAGCCCGCCTGCTCCGCCATATCTTCGTAGGATGCCAGCTCCGTGAAGGGTGGAAGGTTGTAGTTGTTGCACACTTTCCCCAGCAGGCGCTTTTCGGAAGCCGTCAAAGCGGGCGGCACGCTCCGGTGGCACCAGGTGACCAGGATCAGCTTCCCGCCGGGCCGCAAGCGCTCGTAGAAGCGTTGCAGCATTTGCCTTTTGTCGCCCACGTGCTCGGCGCTTTCCAGTGACCAGATCAGATCGAAATCCCCATCGGGTGCTCCAATGGTCATCAGATCGCGGGCGGCAAAGGTCACGTTTTCGGACATCCCCGCCGCTGCCGTCAGGCGCCGGGCGTGCTCTAGTTGCACCTTGCTCAGGGTGAGCCCCAGCACTTCCGCCCCAAAGCGACGAGCCAGGTAGCGGGCGCTGCCCCCCACCCCACAGCCGGCATCCAGGACCCGCTCGGCTCCTCCAACTTTTCCCCACTCCAGAAGCGCTTCGATCATGTCGACCTGCGCCTGACGGTCGGATTTTTTTACCCGGCCGTCGGAGCCGTAATAGCCGTGGTGCATGTGCTCTCCCCAGCTCGCCAGCCATAGGGGAGTCGATTCATCGTAAAAGCGCCCGATGCGGCGGTTCAGCGTTGATATATCCATTTAGTGAACCCATTGCGGGTTTGGTCTTTGAGTCGAAAATTAGCCATTTTTTGATTAGACAAGGTTTACCCGACCGAACGGGCGGGCGGAGTAAGCTAAATGAGGATTTTCGCAACGAAGTATAATCAAAAAAGTGCAATTTGTAGACCAACTACTAAACCCGCAATGGGTTCAGTGGTAGTTGGTCACGACAGCCAGGCCTAAAAAAGGCATTACTTTCACCGGATGATCAGCCAAATCAATAGGACCAGAATAGCCGCAATTACTAATAAAGTGACAATCTGGTGGCTGTTGAGGGGCTCCACATCTCGATCTCCGCGCAGCAGGGCGCGAAGATGGGCAAACAAAGCCGCGGGAATGAATAAAAACCCGGCCAATGATCCCACCGCCACCCTTCCGATTAACTGCAGCTGGCGGAGTACTCCCGTGCTTTTGGATTTTTGATTTTCGGATGGCTGCGGCGCTCGGTAGGATTGCCCAGAATAGTTTTCGGGCTTGGTTCCCGCAATAGCCAGTCCGTATTCCGATTTACGACGAAACCATTGCGGCCGGATGTAGCGCACCCGGATATCTTCAAATCCTGCCCCTTCAAACCAGGCGCGGTATTGCTGTTCTTTGGGAAAAAGCATCCACAAGTTGGCGATCCGTCGGCCCCAACCTTCTTCGGGCTCCAGCGGGCCAATGAGCAAGGCCACCCCACCGGGTTTGACAACCCGCAGGGCTTCGGCGATTCCCCGCTGCGGATCGGGCCAGTATTCGATGCTTCCGGCCGATACGTAACGATCGAAGGCATTATCTTCAAAAGGTAGATTTTCCGCATCGCCCTCCAAAAAAGTACAGCTGGCCAAATCCGCTTTTGCTTTCGCCTTCGCCAATTGGTGCGGACTCTGATCGATCAGCGTCACCGAAGCCGCCCTTACGCGCTTGATGATGCCCTGGGTGGTGAAGCCCGTGCCCGCGCCAACATCCACCACCCGCAACTGACCTTCTTCCCAGTCTACCAAATCCAGGGATTCCTCCCGCATCTTTTCGGTCCAGAAAAACGGATTGACGTAATCGTCGTAAAAGAACGACAAAAAGCGATAGAACCAGTAGGCTTCTTTTTTGTGCTGTACTAGACGCATTGGGATTTTTGATTTTTGATTTTGCCCGTCCTCCTGCGTCGGCCGGGTAAAGATTTTGGATTGGTTTTTATTTGGAGTCCTCATCTGTTTTCCAATCCTCGGGGCGGGCCTTGCGGTGGGTGATGGTATTCACCGGGCAGATATCTTCGCAAATCATACAAGCGATATCGCAGGGACGGTCTACGGCGATGGTGTCAAAGGAGCTGATGAAGCCGGCGCCTTGCGGACAGACGGCCACGCAGGCGCCGCAGTTGATGCAAGCGTTCCAGCCAACGTCGAAGATAACGGCTTTTTCCATAGGGCGGTGTATTTTGAAGGTGGATTAAATCTTTTTGAAGGTCGAATCCGGGCTAAAGTAGCCGGCCATAGTTTCGTAAAGCCGGCTATTGCGGCATTGGAGGTTTTTCTCTTTGAAGATATCGGTTTTAATGCGGTATAGTTCCCACATTTTTTCTCCCTGGCTTTGTAGCCAGCGATCTTGGTAGCCTTTGAGGTTGGATTTAGAGGGGATGATCCCCTCGTCCAGCAGGTCGGCCAGGAACGTTCCGGCGATGACGCCGCCGCTCAGGGCGGTGTGGATTCCGCCTCCGGTAATTGGATTGACGTGGCGCGCCGCATCGCCCACCAAAATCAAATTATCGGCATACTGCACGCGTTGCGGGGCGGCCAGCGGCACCCCGCCCCCCTGAATTTCGAGGATGCGGGCCTGGCGAAAGCGATCCCGCATGAAGGCGTGTTCCATGAAGTAATCCAGATGCCACTGGGCCGTTTTATCCGTTTCGGTGCGAATGACGCCCAGCCCCACTTCGGCGTAACCATGGCCTTTCGGAAACACCCAGGCGTAGCCGCCGGGCGCCCAGCGGTGACCGGTAATAATTTCTAGCAGGCCTTCGGTCTCGACGCCGTCAACAATGAATTGCAGGCAGCTGGCCAATTCGGTCAGCTTGATATGGGTGCGCAATCCGGCCCACTTACCCACCTGCGATTGAAGACCGTCGGCGCCTACCAATACTTTAGTGCGCACGGATGCCCGACGATTAAACTGCCGCAGCTGCACCTCACAACATTCCGAACCGTTGGGCGCATACCCCAGCCCTTCCGTTTTCAGACGCACTTCCACACCGGCATTTTGCGCCATCGTCATCAGGTGCCGATCAAAACGGCGGCGGTCGACAACGTATCCCAGAGGCTTCTTGTCGGGGGTAGCGCCGTAATCTTCCGGTTTGAGTTCCCGGTAATCGATAAGGGTGCGATCGCCCGCTTCGTCGTAGATGGCGAACCCGTAGATGGCCTCATGGATGAATTCTTCATCCGGATCCACCCCGGCCTCTTCCAAAGCGTGGCGGCTCAAGGCGCCCGAACATTGAATGGGCGCCCCTAGTTCCTGCCGCTTATCGACCAGCAAGACCCGTAACCCCCGTTCGGCCGCCACCCGGGCGGTGGTGGCTCCAGCCGGCCCCGAACCGACAATGACTAAATCGTAAGTAGGATTTGACATGAGTGGTTGTAACGTATTAATGATGATGGCGCTTTTAAAGCCTGCCAACCCAAAATTTGTGAATTTTGACTTGACAACCTCTAAAGCGAGAAGAAACGGTCATTGTTTACCCCAATTTGTAAAAATTATTCGGCTTATTCCAAACGCACCAAAATTTATGGGTAAGGCCTAACCCGGATTATGCATGAATTCATCTACTGCGAAGCCAAACTGCCCGCCCTGTGAAATACCGGAGGTAAAGCTTCGCTTTATTTCACAGGGCGGGCAGTTTGGCTTCTCGTGACGAAAAACCCATGCATAATCCGGCCTAAGGATTGGGGGCCATCAGGCTATGCAATCGGCACTGGAAAATGCCGGGCTCCATAAAAGACCTCAGCCCGTAATAGCTAATGCTGAGGGTTGATTGGACCGGCATAAGGAAAGCGTTTTCACTCGCTATTGCTAAACTTCCGCATAAACCGCCAGGCCAGCTCCGCTCCTTCCGCATCCCGGCATACTGGGCCGATCAAGCGTTTGACAAAAGACTGCTTGGCCGGGGAATATTTGATGGAGGGAATGGCGTGACCTCCGCCCTGAATTTTGTAAAAGACGACCGGCGCTCCCTTGTCCTGAGCTGGAAAAAACTGACGCGTAATGCGGCAATTGTCTTCCGGAACAAAATCGGGTAGCAAAGATTTTTGACTACGGTTAAGCTGGGCCTTGTTGGCCCGCACCCACCAGGCCACGTGTTCTTCCACCGGCATAAAATGGCCCTTGCGCAGGACGGTGGAGCCGCCCTCCCATTTGACCAAGGGGTCTTCGGTTCCATTGGCGATTAAAAGGGGAGTGGGCTTGCTGGGAGGACGAAGGTCAGGATGGTCGACCGGTAAACTGGTGATAAAGGCGGCCGCGGCGGCGAACAGGCCCGGCGATTCGATAAGTAGCCGGTAAGTCATCATGCCGCCATTTGAGGCGCCCGTAACGTAAATTCTGTGGTCATCCACACCGTACTGACGGGTAATGCGCCGAACCAACTTGCGGATAAAGGCCACGTCGTCCATTTCCGAATTCAGCCGGGAGCCCGGCAGGCGGTAATCGTTCCACATCTGGCGGTTGCCCTTACCATTTTTCCTTTTGGGATTGTAGCCGTTAGGCGCCACCAATAAAAAATCGTGTTCCCGCGCCAGGTTCAACCACGCCCGGCTACCACCGGCTTTTCCTTCGAATATCTCTCGCATGCTCTGGGTGCCTCCGTGTAAAACGATCACGACGGGAGCATCCTTCCGCATGCCCTCAGGCCGAAATATTCGGTACCAACGGTTGACCCCTTTTACGGGCATGCGCTCCTGCTTCCATCCGACTGGCATTTGTTCGGATGAAGCTGCTCTATCGGCAATTCCACCTTGGGTAGCGCCATTACATCCGCTTAGACCAAGCATCAATAGCACGGTAACCAGATACCTCCAATTCATGCAAGAGCCGGAAACTTTTTACACCTGCTTTGGATATTATACTAAAATTGCAGGGATTTGACGGATGATCAGAATAGTACACTGTGTAATAGGATACTCATATCGTCAGAGATTTACGAGATCCGCCATCCGTCATTTTATGCTTGAATTCGTATTCATCTGCTCATAAAAACAAACAGATGGAGCACTTTTCCAAAAATTTCCCGGAAAATTTTGCGCTTCCGTTAATGATCTCCTCTACCCATTACTGACTTTTCAACTTCAACCGCCGCAACAGCGGTTGCAAGCTCAACCCCTGTACGATGATCGAAAAGACGACTACCACGTAGGTGATAAAAACGATTTCCTCCCGGAAGATCACCTCCTCGCCCAAAGAAAGGGCCAGGGCCACCGAGATACCACCCCGAAGGCCGCCCCAGGTAAAGAGTATCGTATTTTTGGCGTCGGGGGTATCTTTTTTTGGGCAACAGGGCGTACCCCAGGTGAGGCGTCGTGAAACGGGGCAGCAGTAGGAGAAATTAAGGCGCCAAACAACAGACAATACACTAGCGGCAGCTTGCATTTCAAGCTATGCCGCAACAAAAGGATAAGACAGCATCAATCCCCCTCCATCGCTTCCTCCCCCTGCCCCATATGCTGCAAGCCCCAGGCCAAAATCGCCTGCAGTAGCGGCTCCAGCGAGCGCCCTTTTTCCGTAAGGTAATACTCTACCCGCGGCGGTACTTCCTGATAGGCTTGCCTGCCGATCAGCCCGTCCGACTGCATCTCCTTCAGCTGCTTGGTGAGGATGCGGTCCGATATACCGCCGATCTGCGCCCGCAGCTGGCTAAAGCGCAGATTCCCCGCACTGAGCTTCCAGATGATAGCTGCTTTCCAACGCCCGCCGATTAAGGACAGCGTAAAGCTGACGGGGCAGCGGTTGAGCTGTTGCTCGTTTTGGTAATTAGTGGAGCTTACTTTCCGCCCTTCCATGCGTACAAAATTGTTAGTGAACCGATACTTACATAAAGTTAGTAAAAGCTTTATCCTTGCACAAAATTACAAAGCATATGAAGACGATAGCGCTATTTGGAGGAAGCGGACAGACAGGACAGGCTTTTCTGGACAAGGCATTGGAGGCAGGTTACCGCTTAAGGGCGCTGGCCCGCACACCGGAGAAAATACCACAAAAATCCGAGCGCTTAACTGTACTGCAGGGCGATGTGCTGGAAGAGCAAGATGTCCGCCATACCATCAGCGGGACTGATGTGGCCGTGAGCCTATTCGGGCACGTCAAAGGCTCCCCCAAGTGGCTGCAGAGCGATGGCACCTACAACATCATTCAAGCCATGAGGGCGGAAAACATCCGAAAAATCATCAGCCTGTCGGGAGGCGGCCTGCCATTTGAGCGGGACGAGCCGAAGTTGGCCGACAAACTCATCCGCGGCATCATGAAAATAGCAGTGCCCAAAGTGCTGAATGATGCTGTTCGGCATGCCGAAATTCTGCGTTCGAGCGAGCTAGACTGGGTCATAGTGCGCGGCCCCCGGCTTACAAATGAGGCAGAACGGGGAGACTACCGCGTGGGGTGGGTAGGCGTCAATGCCAGCACTTCTATTGGCCGCAAAGATTTAGCGGATTTCATCCTTCAGCAAGTCGAGAAGAATGATTATATTCATCAAATGCCTTTCGTGAGTTATTGAATAAGGGCAGGAAGCGGAAACGACCCGACCGATGAATATTCTAATCACCGGAGCTACCGGGCTGACCGGGCAGGCGGTCACCAAGCATCTGATGCTTCTTTCGGAGGAGCAACGGATTTTCTTTGCAGTGCGCCGCCCGGCTCTGGCGCGGCAAGACCTGCCCGCTAAAACTTGGCAAATAAGGCAATTCGACTTTGAGGATCCGTTCAGCTACAAGCCTGCCCTTGAAAAAATAGACCGGGTTTTTCTGTTGAGGCCTCCACAGCTGGCCAATGTAAAAACTTACATTGAGCCCTTTCTCAAAACTGCTGAATCGGCCGGGGTTAAGCGTGTCGTTTTTTTGTCTATTCAGGCCGCCCCCAGCAACCCTTGGACGCCGCACTACAAAATTGAGCAGGCGATCAAGAAAACCGGATTGGGCTTCAGCTTTCTCCGGCCTGGTTACTTCATGCAAAACCTCACCTCTGACCTGCTGCCGGACATCAAGAAAAAAGACGAAATATTTGTGCCGGCAGGGACTCGCCGCTTCAGTTTTGTAGACGCAGAAGAGGTGGGAGAGGTAGCTGCTAAGCTTTTGCTGATGGATGAGCTGCCCTCCGAGGCTTACACTTTGGTAAGCAGCTCTCCTACTGATTTTTACAGGGTAGCCAGCCTCTTATCCGAGGTGGCGGGCAGGAGCATCGAATACCGCAACCCAAGCCTGCTTTGGTTTGCCATCCAACGCAAGATACGGGGCGATGCCATTGTCTTTATTTTGGTAATGATCATGCTGTACCGCTTTACCCGGATTCCGCCCCGCGAGCAGTACGCTCACAGCCTGCAGCGTCTGCTGCACCGCCCTCCCAAGCCATTGTCCCTCTTTCTGGAAGAACGGGCGGACACCTTCGAACCAGAAGTTGAAGGTAGCACAAAATAGCCTTCGAGCTTACCGCTCCAGCAGCAGGTAGGACCAAGGATTCAGCTGCATGCTCATGCCTTTGCTTAGGCGGATGGTGCTATTGGCAAAGACATTCGTAAACTGCCCATCCGGTACATCCTCCCCCAGCGTAAACGCCTTCATTTCGCCGCCCAAATTGAGGAGTACCACGACTTCTTTTTCCCCCTTAGAGCGCCGGTAAGCATAGATGTCTTCCTCCCCGCCAGTATCAAGGCGGTGCAGATCGCCGCCCGCCGCCCCATTCCAGAGCGCCGGATTGCGGTGTTTCAA
>CAYWHT010000146.1:0-474 GCA_964458135.1 uncultured Saprospiraceae bacterium
AGGGGAGCGACCCTCGACATCTACCCGCTTGCAGGGCGTGCACTTCCGTCAGCCAGGCCCGCTTAATTTGCAAAAACTCCCGGTCGCCCACCCCCTGAGAGGCCACTCGCTCCATACCGAATTCCCGCAACTTATGAGTTCCGGAAACCCTCGATAACAGGCTGCTGCAACCGTTGATAAACAAGACCACGCAAAGTAAACCGATAAAGAATCGAAGGTACATGAACTTATTTCAGGGGTTAGCGGAATACGCGTCAGGATTCACCAATTTAGGATTGGTGGACTATTTCCCGGCGGACAAGATAACACTTACGGCGTTGCCACCAAAACCCAGGGCGTTAACCATAATCCGGCGGGGATGCATTTCGGGCGCCGGGGCCAGATACGGCGGGCTTAGCAGGTGACGCTCGAGCAGCATCAATAAGGCAAATTCCAGGCTAAGGGCGGCGGAAGCGCCGAGGGTGTGGCCGATTT
>CAYWHT010000146.1:484-4724 GCA_964458135.1 uncultured Saprospiraceae bacterium
GCCTATTTTCCATTTGTTGTTGGTCAGGACGGGCGTCGCACCACCGAAAACGATTCGAATGGCCTCCAGCTCGGCTGCATCGCCGGCTACGGTTCCTGGGCTGTGGGTGACGACGGCGTCCACCTCCGGAGCTCCGGCCGCCTCCAAAGCCATCCGCATCGAGCGTTGCAGGCATAACCCATCTTTGGAGAGGCCGGAAGCGGTTTCCAGCGGCTCGCTGCCGTAGCCCACACCCGCAATCCAGGCCAGGGGATCTTCCGGCGCCCTGCGAAGCAAGAAGCAAGCCGCCCCCTCCCCCAACACCATGCCGTTGTGTTTTTTGCGGAGGTCGCCGGCGCGGCAGGGAAAAGGCTCATCCCGGGCGCCCGCGTAAATGCGAAGGGCTTGCATTTGGGCCACCGTAAAAGGAGTTAGGGGCGCTTCGGCGCCTCCTACCAGGAAACTATCCGTACGCCCCGATTCGATCCATACCAAACCGTTGAGCAAGGCGTGGAAGGCGGTGCTGCAGGTGATGGAGTGGCTGAAGCTCACCCGCGATCCGCCCAGGTGGTGCCCAACCCAACTGGACAAATTGCCCAATGTCGTAGTCGGTGAGCTGAGCGGATGGAGATGACGACTTCCCGCCGTCAGGCTTTGGGTATGGTGAGATTCCCATAGCGCCGTCGCCCCGCGCGAAGAGCCGATATTGACGCCCCAATCCGGTTCTCCCGGCCACCCGGCGGTAGCGCGCTCGGCAGCGAGCATCGCCAGTAAAACCGACCGGTCCAGGTGGCGGTAGCGTTTATCGGCTGCGCTGACCCGCTGCAGGGCCTCCTCCTCGGCCAGCGACAGGCCCGCGCCGGGAGCGTCCAGATCATGACGATGAGCGATGAGCGTAGCCGGATGCCGATAAGCCGACCAAATTTCCGGCCGCCGCCCTCCCAGCGGGGAGCTACTTCCCCACCCCACAATTCCAATGCGCTGCTCCATAGCACGAATTACTGCTTGATGTCATCCCGGGATGCCGCCAGTTCGGTGGCAAAGAGCTCCAGCGATGCTTCGATCGCCGCGTAGACCCGCTCCAACTGCTCGTCGGTAATGCAGTAAGGCGGCATCACGTAAATCACGTTGCCCAAAGGCCTCAGGAGAATATTTTTCTCCATGAAGAAGCTGTAAAGCCGGTCGCGCCAGCGGTTAAAATAGGACGTGGCCTCGGAAGTGCGGTATTCGAGCGCAATGATGGTGCCGCGTTGGCGAAGATTGCCGACCGCCGGATGCTGCCGGATCCGGTCGGCAAAGCCCCGGTGCCGCGCGGCGATGCGCTCCAGATCCCGCCGGCGTTCCTCGGATTCCAGCAAATCCATGCTGGCCAGAGCCGCGGCGCAACCCACGGGATTGGCCGTGTAAGAATGGCCGTGGAAAAAGGTCTTGAGCCGGTCCTCCGAAAGGAAAGCTTCGTATACGGCCTCCGTACAGGAGGTTGCCGCCAGCGGCAAGGTGCCGCCAGTCAACCCTTTAGACATGCACATGATATCGGGGGCGTTCTCCAAATACTGGCTGGCGAAAATTTTTCCCGTACGGCCAAAGCCGGTCATCACTTCGTCGGCAATGCACAGCACCCCGGCCTCCCGGCATTTTTCAATCAAGCGATCCAGAATGGCCGGCTCGTACATGATCATGCCGCCGGCCCCCATAACCAGGGGTTCGAAGAGGAAGGCGTAAACGTCGTGGGCCTCCAGTTGGCTTTCCAATGCCCGCAGGCTTTCCTCCTCCTGTCCCGCTACCGGCGTGGGAATGCGGAGCACTTCAAAGAGGTGCTCGCGAAAGGCGTTGAATAGAGAAAGATCACCACTGGCCGACATGCCGCCAAAGGTCTCTCCGTGGAAGGCCCGATCAAAGGCGATCAATTTGCGGCGGGGACGCCCCCGGTTGTGAAAAGACTGAATGGCCATTTTGACGCCGATCTCGACGGCCGTAGATCCGTTGTCGGAATAGAAGATCCTCGATTGGTTGGCGGGCAATACCCCCAACAATCGCTCCGCCAAATCCACGGCCGGCGGATGCGTAAAACCCGCAAAGATGACGTGTTCCAGCTCCCGCAGTTGCCGGCTAACCCGCTCGGCAATGTAAGAATTGGCGTGGCCGTGGATATTCACCCACCAGGAGGATATCGCATCGATGATGGCCCTGCCGTCTTCGTGAATCAGGTAAGCGCCATCCCCCCGCACAATGGGCGTGGGCTGCGGCGCCGTCTTCATTTGCGTGTAAGGATGCCAAACGTACTTTTGATCTCGCTGTAGTAAGTTCATTTTTTTAGTAGTGAAATGGTGAATAGTTCCCGTCCTCCTACGTCGGCCGGGTAAAAGTGCGAAATGGGTGTTGAAAAGCGGCAATCGTTCGTCCGATCTTTTCTGCGAAGCAGGCCCCATAGGCTCAATGGCGCCCGTTCTCCCGCGCCAGCCTAATAAGAATAGTGGCTGTGCTTCCGGGCGCGAATTCCATCTCGCGTCCTTCTACTTTATACGTTCTACCCTCCACCCAAAACCTCCCGGATTTCCGCCCCCCGCAAGGCCGCCACCTCCGGAATGGCCGTTGAAGAAGGCGAGATTTCGGGGATCCGCAAAATCGGACCGCCGCCCCAGTGGGCATTGATGGCCGCCTCACTGCTGGGATGGGGCTCGCCGCTGTAGACCAGGGCGGCGATGTGCAGGCCGGAAGATTCCAGGCGCTGCAGGCTGAGCAAAGTCTGATTGATGCTTCCGAGGAAATGGCGGGCGACGAGCACGACGGGTAGTTCCAATCTTTGCAGGAGGTCGAGCATAGTGTGTTGGTCGTTGAGGGGAACCAACAGGCCGCCGGCCCCTTCCACCACCAAAAAGTTGCCGGTGGCGGGCAAGGCGAAATCCTCGATATCGATGGTTAGGCCGTCTAATTCGGCGGAGGCGTGCGGCGACATGGGCTGCGTCAGGCGGTAGCGCTCCCGGTGAAAGGAAGTTTCCGGCACGGTCGTCCAGGATTGTACTTTCATGGTATCGGACCAATCCAGATCGCCGGACTGCACCGGCTTCCAATAATCCGCCCGCAGCGTCTCCACCAGCACCGAAGAAACCACCGTCTTGCCAATTTCGGTGCCGATGCCGGTTACAAAAATTCCTTTAGACATAAGCGTTGATGCGTTGACCTAATAACTGAATCAATTTCAGGATGGCTTCCTCCCGGTTATAGGTGTGCAGACAAATGCGCAGCCGCTCCCGCCCCCGCGGAACCGTGGGATGCAATACCGGGTAAAGGGCGAAACCGGCCTCGTTTAAGCCGGCAGCCAGCGCTTTCACTTCCGCATTGCCGGGCCAGATAACGGATTGTATGGCCGAGCGGCTGGGAATGAAATGTTCGCGGAGATCATCCGTCAGATGATTCCGAAAATAATCGATCTTATTTTTCAGCTCCCCACTGAGCCGGCCCTGCCCAATGATCCGGTAGGCTTCCCGAATGCCCGACAGATGGTGGGGCGGAAGGGCGGTCGTATAAATAAAAGGCCTCGAGAAATTGAGCAAGTAAGATCGCAAATAGTCGGGGCCCAAAACCACCGCACCGTGCCCGCCCACCGCTTTCCCGAAAGTGTGGATGCGCGCCCAGACGCGCTCCGCCAATCCTTCGGCGACGACCAGGCCCGCTCCGCGCGGGCCGATAACCCCAGTGGCGTGGGCCTCATCCACGATTAACGCCGCACCGTAAGCCTCGGCCAGCTCCACCATGGCTCGCAGGGGCGCCTCATCGCCGTCCATGGAATATATACTTTCCAGCACGATGAATACTTGTCCCGCAGCGCGTTGCAGCTTGCGCTCCAATTCGTTCAGATCATTGTGGGCGAACCCATAAGAGCGCGCCCGGGAAAGCCGCAGCCCGTCCCGGATGCTGGCGTGAGCCAATTGGTCGTAGAGGATGGTGTCGTGGCGGTCGGCCACACTCGATAGCAAGCCCGTATTGGCCGAATAGCCCGAATTGAAAAGTAAGGCCGCCGGAGCGTCGTGGTAACGGGCCAGATCGGCTTCCAGCATCTCATGGGCAACCGAATTGCCGCTGATGAGGCGGGAGCCGGTGGCCCCCAAAGGCTCTTCGCGCTGCAGCGAACGCGCCACCGCATCCCGGATACGAGCATCCCGGGCAAGCCCCAGGTAATCGTTAGAGCAAAAGTCGATGCCGGACAGCCCGGGCCTCAACGACCGTAGCGATCGGTTATTGCGCCGCGCCTCCAATGCCC
>CAYWHT010000146.1:4734-8547 GCA_964458135.1 uncultured Saprospiraceae bacterium
AATGCCTCCATGCCAACAAAAGTAAAAAGTATAGCCGGGAATTTAACCGGCGCCCGTGTTACTTAGTCGACGGATTTTGTTATCTTTAAGATTGCGTTTAGCTAAACTTCCTTTATTCCCTTCGAGCAATAACCAAATTGCCATCGCCAGTATTTAATAACCAAAGACCCCATAGCTTACTGTGAAGTTCGGAAAAGTAGCGGCAGAATGCATCCGGCAAATCGATTTTTCCCTACCCCCCGATGCGGAAGGCACAATCGGTCTGTTGCAAAGGCAGGATCAACCTGCTTCTCCCCTATCCTTTTACTTGGGCTGCACCGGCTGGTCGATGAAATCCTGGGTGGGTAAAGTCTACCCGAAAGGCGCCAAGAGCAAGGATTTTCTGCGGGCTTACACGCAACAGTTCAACTGTATCGAACTCAATACCACGCACTACCGCATCCCGGATACCGAAACCGTTGACCGCTGGCGCACCGAATCCGCCAATGACTTTCACTTCTGCCCCAAAATTCCGCAATCGATTAGTCACCGTGGCGATCTGGGTGTCGACGGTCCGCAACTGGCATTGTTTTGTGAACGCATACGGGGCCTGGATGATAAGCTGGGCAGCTGTTTCCTGCAACTGCCGCCTTCTTTTGGCGTCAGCAAGCGGGATGGCCTGCTGCGTTTTGCGGATCGTTGGCCCGAAGATTTGCCCCTGGCCGTCGAATTGCGGCACGCAAGCTGGTTTAACGATCCTGCCGCCGCGGAAAGCCTTTTTTCCGAACTGGAGGAGCGGGGCCTCGGAACCGTGATCACCGACGTAGCCGGCCGGAGAGACGTACTGCACATGCGCCTGACCAATACTACCGCCATGCTGCGCTTTGTGGGCAACGGCTTGCACCCTACGGATTACCAACGCACCGACGCATGGATCGAGCGGCTGTTGCAGTGGGCCGGCGCCGGTCTGAAAAAAGTCTATTTCTTCGCCCACGAACCCGATAATGTGCAGGCCCCGGAACTGGCGGAATATATCTTCAATAGCCTGAAAACCGATCGCGCCGTCGCCATACGCGGCCCCGAACTGCTACGCTCCGACAACAATCCCCAAATGAGCCTCTTCTGAAAATTTTCCGCAAGAAAGAAACAAGTGGACCGCCTTGCGTGTAGATAGTGACACACACTTAACGTTCAGTTAACACAGAAAACCCTCAAGCTTGTGACCACCTCCAACTTTACGCCCAATAAATCGATGTTGATCACCGAGGATGATTTACCCTTCATCCACCGGGATATTAGCTGGCTATCATTCAACTTCCGGGTGCTGCAGGAAGCCATGGATCCTACCGTCCCCCTGTTGGAGCGCATCAAGTTTATGGCCATCTATTCTTCCAACCTCGACGAATTCTTCCGCGTGCGGATGGCCAACCACCGCAACTTACTGCGGGTGGGCAAAAAGACGAAGCGGGAGTTGGAGATCTCCCCGAAGTCGACCGTCAAAGAAATCCAGCGCATCGTCAACAAGCAACAGGAGTTTTTTAGTCAACTGTTCGAAACCCAGATTATTCCGGAGCTGAGGAATCAGGGGGTGCATCTCCTGCGCCGTCTGGACCTGAACGAAGAACAAAAAGAATTCGTCGAGGACTTCTTCCAGGAGCACATGCTTCCCTTCGTGCAGCCCGTATTGCTGGTGGGGGAAAAGATTCGCCCTTTCCTCAATAACGCGGCTCTGTACCTGACGTTGTGGATGCGGGAAAAAGATGCGAAAGGCCCCGACACCTACGCCATCGTGAAAATACCGTCCGACCACCTGCCGCGTTTTATTCAGCTGCCTTCCATCAGCCACCGGCGGGATATCATTATGCTCGACGACATCGTCCGCCACAGCGTTTCCTGGATGTTCCCCGGCTACGAAATCATCGACACCTTTTCGATTAAATTGACCCGCGACGCCGAGCTTTACATCGATGATGAATTCAGCGGGGATCTCATTACCAAAATTAAAGCCAGCCTTTCGCGCCGGCACGTCGGCCCCGCCTCCCGCTTCGTGTACGACCGGGAAATGCCCAAGGAGATGCTCCACTTCCTCATGGAGGTTTTCGACCTGGAGAAGTACGACATCCTGCAGGAGGGGCGCTACCACAATAACTTCGACTTCTTCAAGTTTCCCGACTTCGGCCTCGAAAATCTAAAGAACCAGCCCCTGCCGCCCATTCCGTATCACCCGCTGGAAATGGCGCCCGATCTTTTTGCGGAGCTGCGCGAACGCGAGCATTTGCTGCACGTGCCCTACCATTCTTATGAGTCCGTCATCCGCTTTTTTGAAGACGCCGCCCGCGATCCGCAGGTGACCCACATCAAGATTACCCAGTACCGGGTGGCGCGAAAGTCCCGCATCATGCAAGCCCTGATCGATGCAGTAAGGGCGGGCAAGCAAGTATCCGCCTTTATCGAGGTGAAGGCGCGGTTCGACGAAGAAGCCAACCTGGAATGGGGCGAAAAGCTGGAACGCGCCGGCGTACGCGTCCACTACAGCTTCCCCGGCGTTAAAGTGCACGCCAAGATTGCCCTCATCCGGCGCATTGAAGCAAACGGCCCCCGGCTTTACGGCTACCTCTCCACCGGTAACTTCCACGAGGATACCGCCAAAGTCTATTCCGATATGGGCATGTTTACCTGTGACGTGGAGATGGTCAACGAAGTGGCCCGGGTTTTTTCTTTTCTCGAAACGGTCAAGGTGCCCCAGCAGGGCTTCGAACATCTGCTGGTGGGCCAATTCAATCTCCGCACCCAGCTGGAGCGGCTGATCGACTACGAGATCGAACAGGCCAAGGCCGGCCGGCCCGCGCACATGGTGCTGAAGATGAACAGCATCCAGGACAAGCAAATAATCATGAAGCTCTACGAGGCCAGCCAGGCGGGCGTGAAAATTAAGATGATCGTGCGCGGCATCTGTTGCCTGGTGCCTGGGGTGCCCGGGGTCAGTGACAATATCGAGGCCATCAGCATCGTGGATCGCTTCCTCGAACACGCCCGCATTTTCATTTTCCACCACGGGGGCGACCGGCGCATCTACCTTTCTTCGGCCGACTGGATGGTGCGCAACCTCAACTACCGCGTGGAAACCGCCTTCCCGGTATACAACGAAAAGCTGCAGGAGGAAATCGTCGACTTCATCAATATCCAGCTTAGCGATAACGTCAAAGCTCGCACCCTCGACCGGGAACTCAGCAACGTCTACCGCAAAAACGGCTCCGACCTGGCCATTCGCTCTCAGTTGGAAACCTATTACTATATCAAGCGGCGCATAGAACAGCAACCGATGGATTTGGCAGGGCAACCGCCGCGTTCGTCGCATTGATCCGGGGATTGCTTTTAAGCCGGATTATGCATGGGGTCTTCGTTACGAGAAGCCAAAATGCCCACCCGGTGAAATACCGGAGGCAAAGCTTCGCTTTATTTCAAAGGGTGGGCAGTTTTAGATGAATTCATGCATAATCCGGGATAGGTCTGTGGCTAAGCGATGAGAGATTAATAAGTGTCGTGTTTAGATAGGCTAGCGATTTTTCCTTTAGCCAGTTCCCGACCTTAGCAGCGCTAAGGGCGGCGGTTCTTTAACGCCGAATAAAGGAAAAAGCGCTCCTAGTACACTGTGTAATAAGTAATTTTGCGCTTTGGCAGTGTCTTTTGGCGAAAGGCTGCGTTGCTCATCAGTCTCGTAGCTACGGCTATGCTCCTTCTTCGCGCCTTGCCTTTCGCCAAAATACCCCTCCCAAAACATCAAAGAACTTATTACACAGTGTACTAGAAAACCGACAGTTATTGATTGCTCAT
>CAYWHT010000147.1:0-8533 GCA_964458135.1 uncultured Saprospiraceae bacterium
AGCGACGATCAGCGAAGCTAAAAAGAGCCAGTCAGCATTCACAAATCTTGCGTAGTCAGACTATAATCTCCCTCTTATTCCAATCGGGATTGCAGCTCCAGCGCCCCTTCGTGATCGGGATGACCGGGATCATCGAGGAGGGTTTCGAGTACCCGGGTAAAGCGCGGGCTGTTCACTTCGCCTTGCGCCAGCAACGCCAGCAGGTAATTATACTGCACCTCTTCGGCGCGAGCGGGATCGTTTCCACGGAGTACCGTTTCAAAAGCTTGCGCCGCCGCCTCGTATTGAGCAAGGCGAAAATGGGCGTGTCCCAGCAAGCGGTAGGCGCGTAGGTCGGTTAGGGCCGTATCCTGGAAAGCCGCCACTACGGCCTCGTAATCCTCGTCCTTAAATGCGCGCTCGATGGCGCCGAGCGCGGCTTCTTCTCCCGCACGAAAGGCGCCCGCCAAATTTTCCGCCTCGTACAATTCTTCCGCCATGGCAATGTACTGCCGGTCATCGGTAGCGGGTTCTTCCTCCGCAATCGGCATATCCGGGGGTGGCGTTCTCTGCTGATCGGCGGGCGCCGGAGACGTAGCATCCGGATCGGACGGAGAGGGTTGGGAATCCGGTGCGGTTGGAATATCGGGGGGGTCCTGTGCCGGCGCCGGCGCGTTTTTCCGCTCCGGCTCGGCATCGCCCGCTCTTTGGTCCGCTTCGGGCAGCAACAGAAAAACGGCCAGGGCAATCAGGCCTATCGATGCCAAGATGAAGCCGAGGCGGCGTAGCTGACGCCCGCCATTCCCCACGCTGCCGCCTTCAACGGACCAACGCTTCATCTTTTCTTTCGTTTCCCGCTCAATCAGCACTTCCATGGCCTGGTGTTCGAAGCGGTGCTTTTCCACCTCTTCGGCCAGCGCCGGATCTTCGGCGATGCGCTGCTCGAAGTGCCGCGCCTCCGCCGCCGGCAGCCGGTTGAAGAGATAGTCTTCGATTTTATCGTAGGTAGATGGATCAGTCATGTCTGGAGCACTAAAGTGACAGTTTTAAGATTTCCAAATATTCCGCATTACGCTCAACGATGCCCCGAAATTTTTTGCGACACTTATAGGCTTCGTTTTTCGCTACTTCCCGGCTTGCGAATGACATAGCCTGGGCGATCTCATCCATGGACCGGCCCAGTTTGTACATCGTCAGCACCTGTTTGCACTTCTCTCCGATTTGCGCCAGAATTTCATCGATAGCCCGTAGGCGCTCTTGCGAAATCATCCGCAAATCAGGCCCCTCCTCAACGCCTTCCTGCTGGTTGGCAGGGGTGAGCTCTTCGGTGCGGTTGTTCCAACGGGCGCGTTTGCGCAGCCATAACCGCCGGGCAATGCCTTGCAAATACCCGTCAATACTTCCCTGGCCCTTGTATCCTCCTTCCCGCACCCGGCGGTCCAACAGGATAATGGCGTCCTGGAAAATATCTTCACCGTCTTCCTGGTTGCCCCCGTTTTTCCGGACAAAAGCCGTGACGTAGCCTTTCAGCTGCCGGTTCATAAATAAAGCCTTGAGGGCTGCATCGCGCTCGGAAGGCGATCCCGCCAATCCCTGCACGATTTCCTCGTCGGTGTAATGCGTTTTTTTCATGGGTGCATTCCATTAGTGAATGGTAATCCTCCGGAGAGGATTTTCTTTTGAATTAGTGCCTGTGGAAGTACTAAACATAGCATCTCTTAAATTAAAAAAATCCGGAAAACGTTTAAAAAATTCCGGAAAACGGGTGACTTATGTCGCAAGATCTGCACTACATAACACCCATAATTTAACATAAAAGTTATCCTCGCCTGATTTACCCCCATCGATTTTCTTAGTAAATTAAAACCGGAATTAAAACTCCCGCCTATGCAACATTCCCTGTCATCACGGACGTCCAACATTGTGTTGGTGGCGATTCTCAGCCTGATTAGCGTGACCCTTCCAGCCCAGGAGGATTTTACTTTAGCCGATACCGCTAAAGCTTATCAACATCTGGATGAGGCCAAATCATTGATCGACCAAAATCAGCTGACCGCCGCTTTGGAACAAACCGATCGCGCAAAGGTCATCTTTGAGGCCACAACGGGTACAATGTCAAAGGGCATGGAAGAAACGTATTTTCTCCGCGGAGCTATTGCCTACTACGGAGGAAATACGCAAAAGGCGTTGGAAGCCTGGGAACAAACCCTTTCCATTCAGATTGAATTGCTGGGGCCCGAGCATCCGGCCGTCGGAAAATCATACAATAACCTAGGCGTACTGTACAACACCCGGGGCGAAAACGATAAGGCGATCAAGGTCTACCAAAAAGCCCTCGATATCAAGCTAAAGTCTTTTGCACCCGATCATCCGGAGTTGGCTTCAACTTACACCAACCTCGGTAACCTTTGGTACGATAAAGGCGAATACGACCGGGCGGTAAACCTTTATCGAAAAGCCCTCGATATCCAATCCAAAAATCTAACTCCGGATCATCCCGATTTGGCCACGGCCTATAACAACCTGGCGGACGCCTGCTCGCAAGCGGGCAACTACAAGGAGGCGGGCAACTACTTCCGAAAAGCACTGGATATCAAGCAGAAGAACGTCCCGAAGAATCACCCTGATCTAGCGGTAGCTTACAATAACCTCGGCGTAGCCTTCGAGAATACGGATGATTATTCACAAGCCTTGACTTATTACCACAAAGCACTGGATATCAAGCGCAAAATTTTTGGGGATGCCCATCCCGAAACCGCTTCCACCTATAACAACTTAGGTAACGTGTATACGCAAACCGGCGCTTACAACCGGGCGATAGAGAGTTACCGGCAGGCGCTCGCCGGCATGGAAAAAAATTCTGCAGACATGCTGGGCAGCGTCTACGGCAACCTGGGCGCCGCCTACCGTAGCAAGGGTGACTACAACCGGGCCATCAGTTATTATCAACAAGCATTACGACAGATCAATAAGGCTTTTGGGCCGGACCATCCGAACGCCATCGTCGTTTACAACAATTTGGGTAGCGTATTCAACGACAAAGGGGCTTATCAGGAATCGATCACCTATTTTCGCAGGGGGCTGGATATCGCCCAGCAAAAGCTGAATGCTGAGCACCCGCAGCTGGCGGGGCTTTACAATAACCTGGGGGTACTCTACACGGAAAAGGGCGATTACGACCGCGCTGCCGAATACCACCAAAAAGCCTTAAACATAAGGATCGATAATAGTGAAGTTTCTCCGAATACGGCGGCCTCTTATGATAACCTGGGTATTCTTTACGGCGAGCAAGGCAAGTACGATAAGGCGCTGGATTACCACCACCGGGCCCTGGATATCCGGAAAAAAACCCTTGGCGAAGACCATCCGGGTATAGCCGATACCTACGCCAACCTGGGAGCGCTCTACGATGAAAAAGGCGATTACGGGCAAGCCGAATCTTTTTACCAAAAAGCCCTGGCCATCGAGTTGGCTAAGCTCGGCCCCAATCACCCGGACGTGGCCGCCAGCTACCGAAGTCTGGGAAGTATTGCGGCGGCGTTAGATAACTATAGCCAAAGCCGGGAATATTTTGAGCGGGCATTCGCCAGCCTAAACTACGACGCATCGAAGAGTCCGGCCGAAGTTGGTTCGGTTCCCGTACTGCTGAACACGCTGCAATCCAGGGCAAACCTACAACGCAATCATTTTGAATCGGAGGGGGATAGGGCGGAGCTATACCGTTCCCGGGCCACCTACCAACAAGCTTTACCGGTGCTCGACTATCAGTTTGAGACCTTGTCCCCCGAATCCCGCATCAACCTTACCGCCCTGGCCTATCCCATCTACGAAGGGGCCCTCATGACCAACGACCGCTTATTCCAGCTTACCGATTCCATCCATTACCAAAAAGAAGCCTTCACTTTTGCCGAACGCTCCAAAGCGTATATCCTCTACCAGACTATGCAGGCATCCGACGCCCTGCAGTTTGCCGGCATCCCCGATAGTCTTTTGGAAAAAGAACGCCATTTGCGTATCGACCGCACCTTTTACGCCAAGCGCCGGCAGGAACTGCTCAACCGGGGGCTGGCCGAAACCGATTCCAGCGTCCTGGCCGTCAGTTCCGCTTTGTTTGATTTAAATCTTCGCTACGATAGCCTGGTTGGATACTTCGAAGACGCCTATCCGAAATACTACCGCCTCAAGTACGACCTTGGCGCCGTAAGCGTGGAAGACCTCCAGTCCGGATTACTGGCGGAAGATCAAACCCTGTTGGAGTACTTCGTCGGCGATAGCAGCATTTACGTATTCACCATCAATCGCGACGACTTCCGGATGACCCGCCTCAAAGGGATCGACTCGCTACGCCAACGCGTAACGCAAATGCGGCACGCCTTGATTGCCCCCTACGATCCCTCGACACCCGAGGATTCGCCCTACCGCAACCGCACCCACAGCGCCCGGCAGTATGCTGTGGCCGCCGGTCAATTATACGACCAGTTGATCGCTCCCGTGGCCGACCGGCTGAAACGACGGGTCATTATTATCCCGGACGGGGTGCTAGGCTACTTACCTTTTCAGGCTTTACTCACCGAAATGCCGGAACGCGCTTACCGCTATCATTCCCACGCTTACTTCGGCCGGCAACACCAGTTGAGCTACGCCTATTCCGCCACCTTGCTGCAGGAGATGCGCAACAAGGAGCATGCCCAAAGCCCCCCGAAAAGCCTGCTTGCCGTCGCTCCGTATTACGACGGCAGCCCGTATAAGCTGGATTCGCTATACCGGGCCGAAATGAAACAGCTGGGCGCTTCGCCATCCCTGGCAGCTGCTTCCCGCCGCACTCCCCGGCCCCTCCCCTATTCCGGCGCCGAGGCCTATAGCGCCAGTGAAATTTGGGATGGCGACTACCTCCAGAACGAGCAGGCTACCGAGCAACGCTTCACCGAGATGGCCGGCAATTACCGCATCCTACACCTGGCTACCCACGGTGAGGCCAACGACCAGATCGGCGAATACGCTTACCTGGCCTTCACCGAAATTCCGGATGAGCAGGAAAACGAATACCTTTTCATCAAGGATATCTACAACCTTGAATTGCGCGCCGATCTCGTCATCCTCTCCGCCTGCCAAACGGGCGCCGGCGCCTTGCAACGCGGAGAGGGCGTCATGAGTCTGGCGCGCGCTTTTACCTACGCGGGCGCCAAGAGCATCTTCACCACCCTATGGAATGTCGATGACGCCGCCGCCAAAGACTTGATGATCCGCTTCCATCGTAATCTCAAAGCGGGAGAAGACAAAGATGCCGCCCTTTGGAAAGCCCAGCAGCAGTATCTGGAAAATGTAAGGGGAGAATCCGCCAACCCCTATTTCTGGGCCGCGTTTATCGGGCTGGGGGATATGGGAGTCTTGCGTTAGCCGGTAGAGCGGTTATTGGTGTGGTGCTCCGGACATTGCGCGCATGGGCTAAGGCATAGCCCATGTCGCGTCTCTCTACCATCTACTTTTTACCATCTATTTTTTACGACTTCCAAGTCCCCTTCCGCAAAAAAATCCTTCCCGCCGATGACCTTCCCCGCCATTTCCCGATAAGGTGGTAGCCAACACCTAATGAAGTCTTTACAAGGATTATCCCAAAAAAATGTGGCGCCTCCGGTTACCGGCGGCTTCCACATCGCACTATACCTATAGCAAGACCTGCATGTAAGAATTCATCACCAACACATTGCCATGACTACCAATACACGCTGCTATTATTTTGACAACGGAACCGTACACAACCGGGTGACCGTACATCCGAAGCAAGCTGCCGATGGGGTTGAATATCCTCCGATTGTTTTTGCGCCCAATTGGAACGCGGAAGCGCGCCACTGGCAAAAGTTTGTTCGGCAACTTAGCCGGTTTACCGAGGTATACTATTTCGAATCACGGGAGAAGGCCGGCACTCGTTACACGACCGACCGGGTAGATTACAGCGTATCGGCGATGGGCCGTGATCTGGCGGGTTTTCTTAATCAATTCGAGCGGCCGTATTTTTTGGTCACGGTATCCCTCAACACGGTCGCCTTGTTTAAAGGGTGGCGGGAACTCCGGCACAAGCCGCTTGCCCAGGTGCTCGTCTGTCCCGTAATCCGTTTGCAACTACCCTGGTACTGTCACCTATTTCCCTTGGTCTCCGAAAACCTAGTGAGCACCTTCCGCCCGCTGGTTTTTCGGATGCTACAACTTTCTCCACGGACCAATAAACTGGCGGGCAATCTGCAGGCTGCCTTCCGAGATGAGAATTTGCGGGATATCCTGCGCCTCAAAGCTTCCGTCGAAGCATTGCGGCGCATCCGGACCGACCTGCGGCAAGAAGTGAGCCCCATACGACTTCCATCCTTCATTCTGGCTACCGAACAAGACCGTATCCACCGAAAACAGGACGCAGTGCGGGTGGCCCAAGCCACCAATGCCGATGACTTTCAAGTTGTCCGGGGGTTCAAAAGCACCCAGCAGCCGGAAACCGCCGAACGCATCCTGCGTTGGCTGCAATCCCGGCATGCGGTTTCCCGCAACCCGATTCGCCTGGTGCATCGCCTGAAAGAAGCAACCCTAAAACCATAACTAAAAGCCATTTCATTTCATCTACCCTCAATCGTGAAAATATGCTACTAGCGACCATAGCGCAACAAATCCTCCGGAATTTCCCCATCCAACCGCCTTACCGCTTCATCGACGGTATTGACGCGGTATCGGAGGCGGGCATTAGGGGATATCACACCTTCCGGAAGGATCAGGATTTTTACCGGGGGCATTTTCCGGGCCGTCCGGTAACGCCGGGGGCCATACTGCAAGAAACGATGGCCCAGATTGGGCTCCTGGCCTACGGCATGTACTTGCTGCGCGACCATCCGGAGCTTCATCAATTACAATTCCTGTTGGTGGATACTCAGTTGCGCTTCAAAGGGCTGGTGCTTCCCGGCCAGCGGGTGGAAGTCACCGCCGAAAAGATCTATTTCCGATTTCATAAACTCCATTGCCGGGCCCGGATGACGGTTCCGGGCCAGGGGCTCGTCTGTCAGGGCGCCCTTTCCGGCATGATCATAACCAACACCCAATGAAAACATCACGCGTAGTGATCACCGGGCTGGGCATAGTCTCCCCCAACGGCGCCGGCCTTACCGAATTCCGCGAAGCCCTCTGCGCCGGCACTTCCGGCGTCGCATTTCAGGAATCCTTTCGGGACATCGGGCTGGGCAGCCAGGTGGCGGCCTACCCCAATCCCGATCCAACAGCCGTTAAACAATTCAAATCTCGCTTTAAACTGCGCCGTTTGGTCAGCTCGGGCATTCTGTACGCCTGTATGGCCGGTGTGGAAGCCTGGCAGGATGCCGGGCTGCCCATTATTCCGGCGGAAGCCGAAGCCCCCGACTGGCAATCGGGCTGCATTATCGGGCAGGGCGTTACGGGTAGCGAAAGCATCGGCGCCGCCATCCGGCGCATCGATGCGGGTGAAGCCCGCCACGTTAGCGGGCGTACGGTGCAACAGTCCATGAGCAGTGGGCCGAGTGCGTATCTGGGCGGGCTGCTCGGCCTGGGCAACCAGATCACCTCCAATTCCTCGGCCTGTGGCACCGGCACCGAATCCATCCTCATGGCGTACGACCGGGTCCGGCTCGGATTGACCGACCGCATGCTGGCCGGAGGTTGCGATAGCGCCTGGTCGTACGTGGCGGGTTGTTTCGACGTCATGCGGGTGCTCAACCGCCAACACAACGACGCGCCCGAAAAGGCTTCCCGCCCCATGAGCGCCGGGGCGGCGGGATTCGTCATCGGCGCCGGGGCGGGCGTTCTGGTGGTCGAAAGTCTGGAATCCGCACAAAAGCGCGGAGCTAAAATTTATGCTGAAATCCTGGGCGGCGCCGCCAATTCCGGCGGCCAGCGTGGGCAGGGTTCCATCACCGCGCCCAGTGACCAGGGCATCGTGCGTTGCATCCAACAAAGCCTGCAAGCCGCAAACGTGAACCCAGAGGATATCGACGCCATAAACGGTCACCTTACCTCCACCTCCCTGGGGGATCCCACCGAAATCAAAAGCTGGGTAAAGGCGCTCGGCCGTACGGGTGAAGATTTTCCACTGATCCAATCCACCAAATCCATGACCGGCCACTGCCTGAGCGCCGCCGGGGCTATTGAATGCGTCGGCGCTTTACTCCAGTTGCAACACGATTTCTTCCACGCCAACCTCAACTGTGAGGACCTGCATCCCGAAATCGAAGCCCGGGTGCATCGCACTAGAATACCTACCGAAACACTGCGCAATGCGGGAATTCGCACCCTCGTCAAAGCCAGCTTTGGGTTTGGGGATGTGAATTCTTGTGTGGTGTTTAGGAAATGGGCGCGAATGGAGTAATAGGGCTCTATCCGGTCCACGGGAGGTCGAACCGGTAACAACCATTGCCTGGGAGCCGGGTGGGAGACCAGGCTTACCCTGAAGACTATAATGGGCAGGAATCATCGATAGGAAAATCTCTACAATTTAACCCGGATGATGCATGAGTTTTTCGTAGGGAGCGGCGCAAAGGGTTGCCAG
>CAYWHT010000148.1:0-8499 GCA_964458135.1 uncultured Saprospiraceae bacterium
AAACCTCGTTAGGGACTAGCGAGTACACGGGTGGAGAGAACGTAAGACTCCTAACGCTTTTTGAGCAGCGAGCTATGCTCTGGGAAGCCCGAAGCCCACCAATCTTCAGTTGGTGGGTAGTTCACTTCTTATTACTTCCCCGGTGAAGTATCCGGGCGGGCGTAATCGAGCCAGGCCAGGTGTTGAGCGCTGCAATATTGATCCAGGCCCGCCACGGTGAGGATGCCCGCAGCGGCCAGGTCGATCCGTCCGTCCCGGTCAAAACTACCTTCCGGTAAGATGATCTCCACCACCTTGCCGACCATGAAAATATTGCCGTTGATGCGAATCAGGTGTTCTTCAACAAATTGCAAACCCAACTTGATTCCGGATTCCGCCACGTAGGGTGCGGGTACGCGTTCGGTATATTCGGCCTCCAGGCCGCAGGCGTCAAATTCGGATATGTCTTCCGGGTAATTGGCGGAAGTTTGGTGGGCCCGTTGCAGCGTATCCTCCTGCGCGTGATTAACCGTAAAGTAGCCTTTAGCCTTGATATTGTGGTAGGTGTGGCGGGGCACCGTGAGAGGACGAATGACAAACCCCATGCAGGGCGGGTTGACACTCAAATGGACCAGGGAGCTGAACAGCCCGATATTTGCGGCGCCACGGTGACCCAGTGTGCCGACCATGACGGGGCTACTGAATCCGGATAGGGCGTTAAACAACCTTAAACGAGGAGCGCGATCCATGTTCCGAAGGTCTTCCGGGTAGAGATGCTGTGGCATTTTTTTGAAAGATAATAATGCCGGCAGCCAAAATGTTTGCAGAAAACCTTCCCGCTTCGTAGCCGAAATAGATAGGGTAAGATAGGTTTGGGAATAAAAGCGTAAAGGGGGAAATGAAGGATCGTTAAGCTAGCGCTAAAGCTCGGTTTCGCTATGCATCATTTCAATGCGCGTCTTCGTCAATTCTACCTTGCGTTGCATTTGGGTAAAGAACCAACTCCTGGATTTGTCCGAATTTTTGCTGATCGGCCTGGCCCGGCGCATACTTTTCTCGAACCATTCTTTTTGGTGATCGCAGAAGTGCTCATCCGAGGTTTGCAAAAAGTCAGGCGTCCCAAACGTAGTGTAAAAGTAGGAGCCGCTGTGGGAAAACACCAGGGTCGCGTCATTATTGCTCGAAAAATCGTTGTAAAACAACTGGAAATCGGCTGAAGCCTTCTGTTCTTGCTTGTGCAGGCTAAACTTTTTACCCTCGGTGGCCATGTCGCGCACGTACTGGATGAGTTGAATTAATGTGTCGCACAAACGCAAAGCTTGCTCCTTTTCCTCAATTTTGCCGGTCGTGTGCATGTACTCGATTTGTTTCAGGGAATTGTTGATAATGTTCACGCCCCATAAATCGAAACTCGGGATGCTCGCGTATATTTCCCCGATTTGGGTTGCCATATCGACCGCTTCCGCATCGATCAGGTCAAAAGAAAAATTGTTCTCCTGCAGGTAGGGTAATTCCCAGTAGGTACTGCCGTACACGTACATCTTGAACTTAAATAACTCCGGAAACATCCCGTACAAAAATACCGGAATTTCCTGGGCGGCAGCATAGAGCGTGACGCCGGGGAGTTCTTTTAAGTGGTTGGCTTGTTCGTACGCCATGTCCAGGTAATCCTGAATGGTGGCGATTTTTCGCGAAAATAAACTGTAAGAAAAAATGACCATATCACTGGAATCATAAACAATGGAATCCAGGGATACGCCAAAATGGCGGGTGAGCTGGAAAAGCTCCTCGGGAGTTAGCTGGGTTTCACCACGCAAGCGGCGGTAAATCCCATCTCTGCCCACGGCAAGGAGATCGGAGAGCGCCCTTACTGCATCGGCTTTCTTCGGAAACTTGTTCAGAACGTTCTCAAAAAGGGCTTTTTGTAGATAGTTGTACGTCATTGGGGAGCTCAAAATTAGTTTTGTTTTTGCTGAAATAAGTAAACGGATTGTCTTCTTGAGTATCGTTTGCTCCGCATTCGCCAATATTACATTACTATCCTTTGCTTGCGTTGGCAAACCCTGGCAAGAACGGACCTTTGCAAAACTTTGGCGTCAATTAAAGGGAGCTGCTTAGACCTATCCAACAGACAGACCTATCCCGGATGATGCATGAATTAATCTACTGCGAAGCCAAACTGCCCGCCCTGTGAAATAAAGCGAAGCTTTACCCGCGGTATTTCACAGGGCCCGCCATTCTTGGGCGTCCTCATCAGTCGACGCCACCGTATCTGGGGATACGCCTGCGCGTCTCCTTCCTGCGGGCGCCCAAGCCTGGCAACCATTTTGGCTTCTCGTGACGAAAAACCCATGCATAATCCGGGCTATGTCTAATGCTCATGGAAAATAAATAAAGGTTAACGGTGATCTATTAGGATATTGGGATTTAATTCAGGGGTGGCGTTTCATCAACCCGTCTCCTAAATAGGGTTCCATCGAACCGGAGTTTACTCATTAAAGGGGCATGGAAAGTTAATAAATGTAGAGGGAATATGTAACTGACGCCGGTTAAATCCAAAAAGGAACGTGAAAGTTAATATTTTGTTCTGACCTAATGGCCAAAATTATTGTAAAAAGTGAGATGAACACCAAAAACTTTAGTTTTTTTCCTTCATTTCCGCCAATAGCTTCTCAATGTCCTGCATAAACTGATCGACTTCTTCGGCCTCGGTGCCGTCACAAAAAGCGCGCACCCTGCCTTTGGGATCCACCAGTATGAGGCGGCCGCTGTGATTAAATCCCCCGGGCGCGCTGGGGTCCTCCACGGCAATGCTGAAGTAATCATCCGCGATTTCGTAAATCTCATCTTTCTCTCCGGTGACAAAATGCCAGCGATCATCGGTTACCCCCAAGTTGCGGGCGTACTGCTTTAATCGCTCCACCGTATCGCGCTTGGTGTCAATGGAGTGGGAGAGGAGCAGGAGGCGTTCTTCGTCGCTGAAGCGCTCGTAAATACGCAGCATTTGCTTTTTCACCTTGGGGCAGATGGTGGGGCAGGAAATAAAGAAAAAATCCGCTACGTAGGCTTTGCCCGCGAAGGTTTCGTTCGTGACGTAATTGCTGTCTTGGTTGACGAACTTGAAATCCGGTATGGTATGGGCTACCTCTTTGCCGTTCACCCTTTCTTTGCGCCCGAGCACCGGCAGTTTTTCGGGTTCCTGCCGGCAGGAAGTCAGTAGGACAAATACGCTGAGCAGGGCGGTCAAGAATGCTTTATTCATTTACTGGTTTACTTTTTCCGGGTTGATTTGTTCGAGTAATTGCCGGCCGTTTTCCATACTTTGCTCCATATCCTCTTTGACCTGGCGAATGGCTGCTTCTTCCTTTTTCAGATAAGCCATGATGGCTTGGTGTTCCATATCTTTTTTGCGGCGTAAGGTCTCCGGCTTCCTGTCGGTTCCCATCCAACTCATCATGCCTTCATCGGCCGCTTCGAGTTGCTGAATGGCCTGCTCGATGCGCTGACGGGTAGCATCCGGCATTTCCGGATGATTTTCCCGGTACTCCTTGAGCGAACGGGAAATGCGGTTCAGCTCTCCCATCCGGGGCATCACCTCATCGTGCACGGCCATCATTTGGTCGTACAATTCTTCTTCCGCCTTCAATTGGGGCGATGTTTCTTCTGCGGCGGCCGGTTCTTCTCCCCCGCTTCCGCAGGCGGCCAATAGCCAAATCAAAGAGAGTACGGAAAATAGCGAAATTAAACGCATGGTTTTTCTTTTGTTTTACATTTAACAACAATTGGACCCACTCCGTTTGAAAACAACATCTGAATCCTGGGCGAATTAGGCAGTAAAGATGCTCAATTCGGATAAATCTCCCACAAAAACGAGCAACAAATTCCGGAATCGGGTTTTTCTAGTTTTGGAATAATAGTAATTTCCCAAAAAGCTCTAACCCAATTACAACAAAGAATGAAAGAGGCATTTATCATAGATGCGCTGCGCACGCCGGTGGGTAAATTTCGGGGGACGCTCTCTCCGGTAAGGACGGACGATCTGGCGGCCTTGGTGCTCCAAGCGCTAACCGCCCGCTACGCCGATCGCATTCCTCTGGAAGCCTACGACGAAGTCATTATGGGCTGCGCCAACCAAGCCGGTGAAGACAATCGCAATGTAGCGCGCATGGCCTTATTGTTGGCGGGAATCCCCCATACGGTGCCCGGCGAAACCGTCAACCGCCTCTGCGCCTCCAGCATGTCGGCGGCCATCCACGCTAACCGGGCGATCAAGACCGGCGACGGCGACCTTTTCCTCGTGGGAGGCGTAGAACACATGACCCGCGGGCCCTGGGTGATTTCCAAAGTATCAAAAGCTTTCGGCAACGATGCGCGCATGGAGGACTCCAGCTTCGGATGGCGGTTCGTCAATCCCAAAATGGAAGCGGTATTCGGCACCGAAAGCATGGGGCAGACGGCCGAAAACCTGGCCCGGGAGATGAACATTAATCGACAGGATCAGGATCGCTTCGCCCAATGGTCTCAGCAAAAGGCCGCCCGCGCCCGGGAGGCGGGCAGGTTCGCCGAAGAAATCATCAGCGTGCCGATACCCCAACGCAAAGCCGATCCCATCGACTTTAAAGCCGATGAATTTCTCAAACCCCAAACCAATATGGAAGGGCTGGCCAAGCTGCGCCCCGCCTTCCGTTCCGCCGAAGAAGGCGGCACCGTAACGGCCGGTAACGCCTCGGGACTCAATGACGGCGCCGGCGCCATGATCGTCGCCTCCAGTGAAGCCGTAAAGCAGTACCAATTACAAGCCCGGGCCCGAATCGTCAGCTCCGCAGTAGTGGGAGTAAAGCCTAGAATCATGGGCATCGGCCCAGTATACGCGGCGAACAAAGCGCTGAAAAAAGCGGGCATGCGCATGCAGGAGATGGATGTCATCGAGATCAACGAAGCTTTTGCCGCCCAGGTGCTCGCCTGCACCCGCCAATGGGGGATCGCCGATGACGACCCCCGGATCAATCCCAACGGCGGCGCCATCTCCATCGGGCACCCCCTGGGCATGACGGGCGTGCGGATCCTCCAAACCGCAACACTGGAATTGCATAAGCAACAAAAACGCTACGCCCTGGTGACGATGTGTGTCGGTGTCGGTCAAGGCTACGCCACCATCATTGAAAAGGTTTAAAGCTTGCCGGGAGTTTGCTTTTTTTGGCCGCAATACAAGCATGGTTATGCATCAAAAGCAGAAGGAACCATATCGGAAATTTGAAGGGTGTTTTCCTTTAATACGATGACTTGCACCATTTCTTCCCCATCCCGTTGAATTTTTAAGAGGAAGCGGCCGGAATCCATTTCGCTGAAATTGAACTTTTTGTGATAACCATTGTGGTTTTTGATCACCTCTTCGTAGAACACCTGCCCCTCGAGATCTTCGATTTTAACAATGGTCCGCTCCTGTAACAGGTTGGCCAATTTGAGTACAACCGCTCGGTTTTCAATGGTATTGACTTCTACAATGATAGCTTCACCCTCCGGATTGGTAAAGCCGGTTGCGGCGTAGGCAGTAGCCGATAAAGTCAGGGCGCAAATAATTACGAGCAACCTCTGGATGCGTTTCATAATCACACAGGTTTAAGTGAAGATAATCGGGTGAATATTCAATTGCTGGAGAAGCGCTTACAATAACTTCTTCTCTGCCAAGCACGATCAATATGAAGCATAATGGGTCGGAGAGAAACTACCCGGGCGAGTAGTTTGAAAGCCATCCACTTGGCGAGGAAAATTTTTCAAACCTTAGTACACAGTGTACTTAGTCAGAAACGGTAGCCGTAGCTCAAGAACAGGCGAACATCCCGGTCCAGGCCGCCCCCTACGCTGGTGGGATACATCAAGGTCATCTGGACGGGACCGACAAAGGAATTGTATCCGGCGGAAAGCCCCAGGCCGGAGAGAAACAAGTCGATATCCTGCAAATCGTTATTGACGAATTCCGGGAATCCGAACCATCCCCCATTAAAATAGGCCCCAAACAGAAGGTTGTCCCGCAGAAAATATTCGTAACCGATGCCGCCGCCCAGAGCGACCTGCACGGGGAGTTCACTGGCTTCCAGCCCGTAAAAGGGTATGGCGCGCGGCCCGACCTTCTCCGGCCCTCCCAAAAGATAGAAGTCGCTAAAATTATTTTGCTCTCCCCACAAATAAGTGGCGAAGGAAAACAGCTTGAACACATTTTGCCGGCCTACCGGAAGAAAGTGTTCAGAACGGAAATTGACGATCGGATAGGAGTCAAAGCCTAATAAATCATTTTCGGAGCCTTCCAAATCCGGATTGAGTTGATCCACGGATGCGCTGAGGTTTTCCACGTAGCGAAATTCCAGATCAAAGCGGGAACCTCTACGGGGCATGACGTTGCGGTCGAGTGTATTCCAGCGCACGAACCCCTGCAAGTTGGCGTTGGTGAAACGCAGTTGTTCGAAGGGCGGATCCTGCCCAACCGAGGGCGTGTAGGAAAGATAATCGAGCCGGGCGCCGCCGCCGATCAAGGTGTTGCGGCCGATCCGGGAATTCAGGGTCAGGCTTACGGGGGCTTCCCGCATGCGGAATTGCTGAGTGAGCAGGCCGTCGCGAAAAGAGGGCGCCTCATCGCGGTTCAATTGGGCGGAAAAATTGAGAAAAAGGCGCTGTTGCTCATCGAGGTATTTGAGGTATTCGAGGCGGTAGCGGTGGTTGTCGGCGACCTTGCCGACAACCATCAGGCGGGAAGAAGGCAGGATCAGGTTGCGCAAGGTAACGTTAAACAAAAAACCGGCCTCGTGGTAACTGTCGTACGTTAGAGAAGCTTTTAAAAGGGTAGGAGCTTTCTCCTGACAATTAAAGCGAATGACATTTTGTTCTCCCTGCCGCTCCAGGGCGTAGGTGACCTTTTTGTAAAAATTGGTGCCGTAGAGGGCGTCCAGGGCGCGTTCCAGGTCTTTCGCCCCCACCTTTCGCCCAACTTCGAGGCCCGAACGGCCGATCGTTTCCACGGCGCGCACTTCTTCGTGCCCGACCACTTCGATGCGGTCGATGCGAACCGACCGAAAGTCGGGCGGAAGAGGCGCCAAGGGCGCCGGTCCGAGTTGATCCAGGGAGTCGGCGAGGGCTTTGAGCCGGGCCAGGGATTTTTTCGCCGCCATTTCCCCCAACTGCATAATGGTGTCGGCGAGGCGGAAATCCTGGGCGCCAAAATTTTCGAGAGGGGGCTCGATGTAGATATCGACGTAAGGCAGTTGCTCTTCCGCATCCCGTATGCTGGTGAGAAACACCACCTGAGTCAGAATGCCGGGGAGATTGTTCATTTTCTCGGGATCGGAAGGTTGCGCTCCGGTGTAAACGCCGATAATGATGTCGGCGCCCATATCCCGGACTTCCGGAACCGGAAAGTTGCGGAGCAATCCACCGTCCACCAGCAACTGACTGTCCAGCTCTACGGGGGTAAAGACGGTGGGAATGGCCATGCTGGCGCGCAATGCATCGGGCAGGGAACCCTCCTTTAGCACGACCGGTTTGCCGCTGATGATGTCGGAGGCGACACAGCGAAAGGGAATGGGCAATTGATCGAAATCATCGGTTTGGTAGACCGGTAAAGTCAGGCGGGAGAGTAATTGCTCGATTTGCTGCCCCCGTATCAGGCCGCTGGGGGTCTTGATGCGTCCTTCCTCAAAGGGGAGCTCCAGCAATTGGTTGTTGAAAAAAGGCTTTTCTTCGAAGATGACCTCGTTCAGGGGAATATTATCGCTCAACACTTGATCCCAATTGAGGTGGTTGACCAGCCGGGCGAGGCTGTCGGGCGAATAACCGATGGCGTAGAGGGCGCCGATAATACTCCCCATGCTGGTGCCGGTGATGTAGTCGGGACGAATGCCGGCCTCTTCGAGCACCCGCAGCACGCCGATATGGGCGAAGCCCTTGGCGCCGCCGCCGCTCAGAACCAGGCCCAGCTTTGGTCGCGCATCCGCTCCGTTTTGGCCGGGGAGATGCCCGGCCGGAAAGATCAGCAAAACAAGTACAAGGGTAATGGTGCGGCGGAACGGCGACATCGTGGATTTTTTAATCCAGATCGCCTTTTTGGGTTTCGTAGGTGTTGATGTAATCCTCAACCAAATCGACGATAATTTTTTTGAGATAGGTTTTTTCCAGCTTCGCAATTTGACGGAGTTTTTGGAGTTGCTGTTCGTCAAAGGCGACAACTAGACGCCGGGTAGCCTGCGCGGCGACTCGCACGCTCGAGGGCTCGATGGTTTGCCGAATAAGGGCGTCCAGGCCGCTGAGCGGTTTACGGCTGCGTTTTTTGATTTCCTTATTGGGCGTAGTTTCCCGTTTTTCGAGTTGCTGTAGGCGTTCTTCGAAAGACTCTTCAAAAGTATCCTGAAGAAAAGACTGTAAGTTGGAGGTGAAGTTTTTGCTGCCGGTTGAACGACGCTGCCCGGCCTCCTTCTTGCCGGAGCTCTTGGAGCCCGAGGGAGGCTTTTCCGAAAGGAAGCGGTCCTGCTC
>CAYWHT010000149.1:0-8498 GCA_964458135.1 uncultured Saprospiraceae bacterium
TCTAATCAAAAAATGGCTAATTTTCGACTCAAAGACCAAACCCGCAATGGGTTCAGTGTAAAATCGTTCAAAGTAAAGGTTGGGAGGGTGTACTTCTCAACCTTTGCTTATTTCTATTTCACCTTCCCCTGCTTTTTCATCTTCGCCCAGGCATCTTTTAGCGTTACCGTCCGGTTGAAGATGAGCCCGTCTTTAGAGGAATGGGGGTCGACGCAAAAATACCCCTTCCGCATAAATTGAAAGCGATCGCCGGGTTGGGCATCGGCGAGGGAGGGCTCTACGTAAGCCTTTTGAATGATTTGCAGCGAATCCGGGTTGAAGAATTCGATAAATTCTCGCCCCTCGTGGGCGGTCGGCGCCGGATCGGTAAATAAGCGGTCGTAGAGGCGCACTTCCGCCGGCAGGGCGTGGGGCGCCGACACAAAGTGCAAGGTGCCTTTGGTTTTGATGCCGGAAGTATCTTGGCCGCTACGGCTGTTGGGATAGTAGCTGCAGTGCAATTCGGTGACCACCCCGGTTTCCGGATCCGTCTCGTAGCCTTCACAGTGAAGGATATAGGCGCCCTTAAGCCGGACATGGCGCCCGGGCGCCATGCGGAAGTACTTCTTAGGCGGATCGATCATAAAGTCGGAACGCTCGATGTACAACTCCCGGGAAAAGGGCATTTTGCGGCGGCCCATAGTTTCGTCTTCCGGATTGTTGATCACTTCCATTTCTTCGACCTGATTTTCCGGGTAATTCGTCACGATCACCTTGAGGGGATCGAGTACGCCCATCACCCGGGCGGCCGATCGGTTGAGCTTTTCCCGCACGAAGTATTCCAGCAGTTCGAATTCGATGACGTTATCGCGCCTGGCCACGCCGGCGCGATCGCAGAAATTGACGATGGCCCCCGCCGGATAGCCCCGGCGGCGCATTCCCGAAATAGTCGGCATGCGGGGGTCATCCCATCCGTCTACGTAGTTTTCTTCCACCAATTTGCGCAGCCGCCGTTTGCTGGTGATCATGTAGGATACGTTCATTCGGGCAAATTCAATTTGCCGCGATGGGAAGATTTCCAACTTTTCGATAAACCAGTTGTATAAGGGGCGGTGGTGCATAAATTCCAACGAACAAAGCGAATGGGTAATACCTTCTATGGCGTCAGACTGGCCGTGCGCAAAATCGTACAAGGGGTAAATACACCACTCGTCGCCGGTTTGAAAATGGTGCTGGTATTTGATGCGGTACATCACCGGATCGCGCAGATGCATATTGGGCGAAGCCATGTCGATTTTGGCGCGCAACACCTTTTCGCCCTCCCCAAATTCGCCCGCGCGCATGCGGCGAAACAAGTCCAGGTTTTCCTCCACGCTGCGCTTGCGAAAAGGACTTTCTTTGCCGGGGGTATTTGGCGTTCCCTTTTGCGCTTCGATCTCTTCGGCGGAGGAGTCATCAACGTAGGCCAACCCCTTTTCGATGAGGTCAATGGCAAAATCGTATAGCTTGCCAAAATAATTGGAAGCGAACAAAGCCTTGCCCTCCCATTCAAATCCCAACCACTCGATATCGCGCTTGATGCTTTCCACGTATTCCATGCTCTCGCCACTCGGATTGGTGTCATCAAAGCGCAGATTGGTCCTGCCACCGTATTTTTGCGCCAACCCAAAATTAACCACGATGGCCTTGGCGTGCCCGATATGCAGATAGCCGTTGGGTTCGGGCGGAAAACGCGTTTGTACTTTTCCGCCGTGCTTGCCATTCTGAATATCTTCCTCAATGATCTGCTCGATGAAGTTGAGGGATTGGGTGTCTTTATCCTTGGTTTCGTCGCTCATTATGTTGATGGGTTAATTGTTGATGCGTTTATTCGCGATTCGCTTTTTCAATTGAAGTAGGAGCGGTGATTTCCCCACGCCCCCCACTTGTCAACTCCTCCACTTCTACACCTTCCAGGGGAAGATCGTGCATTTCCCCCAAAACTCCGTCACTCGTCATCCCATCACATCCGTTCCGGCATATCAATACCCAAAAGATCCATTCCGGTTTTTAGGGTATTCGCAACGGCCTGGCTCAATTTCAGCCGGAAGGCTTTTGCCGCTTCGGTTTCGGCGCGAAGGATGCTGTGATCGTGGTAGAAGCGGTGGTAGTTTTTCGCCAGATCGTAGCAATAGTTCGCCACGGCTGAGGGGTCCAGTTCTTCGGCGGCGGTTTGGATGACTTCGGGGAAGCTGTGGAGCTGCGCCACCAGGTCTTTCTCGGCGGTAATTAGTGCTTGGCGTTTTGCGGGGGCCGATTTCCGATACGTTTTTCCGGCTTTGCGAAGGACCGAACGGATGCGCACGTAGGCATTTTGCACGTACGGACCGGTCTGGCCCTGCATATCCACCGATTCTTTGGGGTTGAAAGTCATGCGCTTTTTGGGTTGCACCTTAATGATGAAGAACTTGAGCGCGGCCAATCCCACCTGACGGATGACGGTTTCCTGTTCTTCTTCGTTGAGTTCGGCCAAGGTGCCTCTTTCCCGGGCGTTTTTTCGGGCTTCTTCCGTTACCTCGGCGATCAGGTCGTCGGCATCGACTACCGTGCCTTCGCGGGATTTCATCCGGCCGCCCGGCAAGTCAACCATTCCGTAGGAAAGGTGATAGAGGCCATCCGAATAAGGCTCTCCCAGGCGCTTGAGTATTTCAAACAATACCTGGAAATGATAGTTTTGCTCATCGGCCACGACGTACACCATGCTGTCTACGCCAAAATCTTCGTAGCGTAGCCGGGCCGTTCCCAAATCCTGGGTCATGTAAACCGAGGTGCCGTCACTGCGCAGCACCAATTTTTTATCGAGCTTGGCGTCTTCGAGATTGATCCAGACGCTGCCGTCCTCTTCCTGGTAGAAGACGCCCTCTTCGAGCCCCCGCCTTACGATATCCCGGCCCAGCAGGTAAGTATCCGATTCGTAATAAATCTTATCGAATTCGACGCCGAGCCGGTTGTAAGTTTGATCGAAGCCTTGGTACACCCAATTGTTCATCCGTTTCCAGAGCGCTACCGTTTCCGGATCACCGGCTTCCCATTGGCGAAGCATGGTCTTCGCTTGATTGCCCAGAGTACTGTACTCGTTGAAGTAGGAGTTCTTGAAAGCTTTAAAGAAAGCCTCCTGCGACTGCCCGTCTTTGCGCTTTTCCTCGAAAAGGCGCTGTCCTTCCTCACTTTGTTGCCACTGCTGGTATTCCTCCCGGAATTTTTGTTCGAAGAGCACGTAGTAATGGCCCACGAAGTGATCGCTTTTCAGGCCGGCGGTTTCGGGGGTTTCGTTATTGCTGTATTTATGCCAGGCCAACATACTTTTGCAGATGGCGATTCCCCGGTCGTTGACAATTTGCACCCGCACCACTTGGCATCCCGCCGCGTCGAGGATCTTGTAAGCCGACCATCCCAACAAGATATTTCGGATATGCCCAAGGTGCAGGGGTTTGTTGGTATTGGGGCTGGAAAATTCCACCATGACCTTGCGTTTTTTTTCCGCGCGGCGCCCGTAGGAATCGTCGGTGTATATTTCGTTCAAGAACTGGGTCCAGTAATCATTGCTGACCGAAAGGTTGAGAAAGCCCTTGATGACGTTATAACCGCTAATTAAGGGAAGGTTGTCCTGCAGGTACTGCCCCATTTCCTCGCCGATGGCCTCCGGTTTTTTTTTGGCGGTGCGGGTAAAGGGAAAAACGACGACGGTATAGTCGCCCTCAAATTCTTTGCGGGTGACGTTCATGGTAATTTGATCCTCGGAAATGGTTGCGCCGTAGAGCGATTGAACGGCCTGCACCACCCCCTGCTGTATGGTAGATACGATATCCATATGCTCGAAGCTTGCGGTTTAGGGGGCCAAAGATAAACCATTTGTCAGAAAAGTAGTGCATCGCGCATTGGCGCTCAAGCGCGGGGAATCACCCGGGTAAGGAAAATTTTTCCGGGAATGCAGGGGCCCATTGGTGCTTGTCCGCGCCATTCACCGATCAGCTTCCAGGTATTCCCCTGTCGTTTCAACTTCAGGGTAGCGGTTTTCAGGCACCATTCCAGGTTTTGCAATTCGGTGGCCTGGATAATGCCCGATTCGCGGAAGCGCAGGAGCTGATCTGCGGAAAATTCTGCTGTCAGAACCATGGTGGCTTCGATATTTTCCACGGCTACGTAGGAACGGCCGCGGATTTCATCCTTGTCGTGGATCAGGTAGAGCTCAAATTGATATTCACTACGGTATCCCCCTTCCTGTTGGGTCAGCACGCCTTTCCATTGTCCCGTCAGGTCTACCGGTTGGGCGAGCAGATTGGTGGAAAGGGCCGTCAGGAGCGTTAGTGTGCAAAATTTCCAGAGCATGGGGGCCAGCTTTATACTTAGCTTGAAGATCGTCAATTTTCGAAGAAACTAAAAATCGTTTTGCCGTAGCGCCGCTCTTGTTGGAATTGGGGATGGTCTTGGAATGCGTGGTTGGGATTGTGTTCGAGCACGAAAAGCCCGCCCTTTGTCAGTAATGCTTTTTCGAAAATCAAGTTGGGCATCCGGTCGATACCCGGCATGGCGTAGGGCGGGCCGGCAAAGATGTAATCGTATTGTTCGCGGGTGTTTTCGATGAAGCGGAAAACGTCGGCGCGGATGATCCGCAGGGCGTCTTCGATTTCGAGCTCGGCGGCAATTTTTTTGACAAAATTTATGCATCCCGGAAATTTATCCACGTAGGTGACCTCCCGGCAGCCCCGGGAGATAAACTCATAGCTGTGATTGCCCGTGCCGCCGAAGAGGTCGAGCATTTTGACCGATTCAAAATCCAGGACGTTCATCAGGATATTGAACAGCCCTTCCTTGGCTAGATCCGTCGTTGGCCGCGTCGGCCAATTCTTAGCGGGTGGATTGAACCGGCGCCCTTTGAATTTACCACCTATAATGCGCATGCGGCTGCGGTTTTGTTGCAGGAATTAGCTAAAGCTCAATAAACAAAATAAATCGAAATAGAAGTACTTGGGGCGTTGTTGGAGTTGGCTGCCCAGGCGGAGAAAGGCCGGGGGCTGGAGAAAGTGAATATTTTTTAAGTAGCGTTCCAGCTGCTGGTAGATTTCCGAATCCGTGAGGATTTTTCCGGATACGTAAACGTTTTGCCGCTCCGGTTTTAGGGAAAACTGTTCGAAGGTAAGTAAGACGTAATAGATAAAATCTTTGGCGGTTTGGTAATCGAAGTAATTAATCAGCAACAGTTCTTTCTCTTCAAAGAGGACGATTTGCAGCTTGTGCTCCCAAATGTGCAGGAAGAGGTTGCGCCCGGAGAGGTGGCCGGCAAAGGATTTCAAAACGCGCAGGAAAGCCGTGCTGTGGTGCAAGAAGCGCGCTCCGGGAAAGGCCTGTCGCAGTGAATGGATCAGGGATTGTGGAAGAGCGTAGACATTTTGGGCCGCGAATCCGGGCAGGGGATCGACGCGGAGTTCGTAATCCTCGCCCAAATCGGTCAGATGGGAAAGGTAAGTTTTTTTGGCCTGGGTATTGAAAAGGCGGTCGGGAATGGTCGTTTGGTAGGGCGTGATGACGCCCGCCCGGATGGACAGGTACTTGCGCCGGAGGTGTTCGTCTTGCTGAATGAGTTGTTGTTGCTCCCGAAGCCGGTATTTGGGAGCTTGTTCCAATTGGTATTCCCGCAACAATAGCAGCGACTGGCCACTATCGGTGATCATATATACGAAACTGTCCATCCCGTTCAGGATGGACAGTTCGTAATGGGCGGAAGATTTTTTGGAAAAATTATCCTCGGCTATTTCGAATATTATCTTTCCCAATTGCCTGATAGGTTGGGTTTATTCATATCACCGAATTTGATCACGCTGCCCGGATCATAGGAGCGATCGTAGCGCTTAAAGCGCTCGTCGGCAAAGCGGCCCATAAAGGTATTGCGGGGCGTGCCTACTTGTACGACGTTCACCACCGTTTTTTGGTAAGTAATGGTGTCGGCGGCGATGTCAAAGGTGGCGCCCTTGCCGAAAGGCACGTATTCTATGGAATCCAGCTTAATACCGAGCTTATTGATGGAGTCCTTTGCCGCGCGATAGATCGTATCGTAGGTAATCTCGCCGGTAAAGTCAGGGTCATCAGGGTCTCCTTCCACTTTTACGATCCGGAAGCTATCCGTACGCAATACGTGCTTGAGTGAGTCAAAAGTTGGCGCAAAACCGCCTTTGATGTCCCGGAAATGCTCTTGGGCCTGGCGAATGGTGATCAACCTGTCGATAACAGCCTGTTCTCTTCTTTGCTTTTCGGCCTTGAAAGCAATAGGTTCGCGAATACTACTGTACAACACATACACGAGACCAACAACGATAGCGGCGAGGATCAAGTTGATGACTAATCTCATTTTTCGGTTTGTTTTGATGCAATAATAAGATTTTTTGTCTATACTCAAAGCTTAATGGCGGCACGAATTATCCGACCTTGCATTCTCCGCTGTACCTCGCCCCTTCTTCTACGGTGATTCGCTTTGCGGTTATATTGCCTTCAATTTGGGAAGAACTTACCAGCTGAAGTAATTCGGATATCTGGACATCTCCTTTGACTTTACCCATGATCACCGCATTGGCGGCCTCTATTTTTCCTTCCACCGATCCTTCTTCTCCCAGGACGATCTTTTTTTCACAACGAATATCTCCGACGATTTGTCCATCCATGCGAACGTCTTCGGTGGAATTAAAATCCCCTTCGATTTTAGTACCTTTGGCCACAACACAGTTTTGCGATGCCCCCCGGGAGTCGCTGGAACGAGCAGCTGCCGGTGCTTCGGACCGATTCCTGACTTTGTTTTTCGTATTTGCCATAATTTTGGTTGGTTTTATCCTCCGAAATAGTAAATCCGCAATTCCGCTGCGGCGTATTCTTGGGTGTTGATCGGGGGGAAACTTACCAAAAACGGTTAAAATTAGAATGATTTCACATCTTATCACAATATGGGCGTAATAATTTTAGGTATCGAGTCCTCCTGCGACGATACTTCGGCAGCCATTGTTCAGGATGGGGTAGTACTCAGTAATTGCATTGCCAACCAATCGTCTCACCGGCATTACGGGGGTGTCGTCCCCGAAGTGGCCTCGCGGGCCCATCAGGTAAACATTATTCCGGTGGTGGATCAGGCGCTGCATCTGGCGGGCGTTGAAAGAAAAGAGATCTCCGGTGTAGACTTCACCCGGGGCCCCGGGTTGATCGGCTCCCTGATCGTGGGGGTTTCCTTTGCCAAGTCATTTGCCCTGAGCCTGGGCATTCCCTTGCTGGAGGTCCATCACCTGCAGGCCCACGTATTGGCCCATTTTGCGGAACCGCCCTCCCCCCGCTTTCCTTTTCTATGCCTGACCGTTTCGGGGGGGCATACCCAAATTGTGCGGGTCAAGGATTATCTGGACATGGACATCATCGGCCGCACGCTTGACGACGCTGCGGGGGAGGCCTTCGATAAAACCGGTAAGTTGTTGGGGCTGGACTATCCGTCGGGCCCCCTCATCGATCAATGGGCGCAAAACGGCGCTCCCCGTTTCGATTTTCCCGAGCCCCGCATCGAAGGGCTCGATTTCAGCTTCAGCGGTCTGAAAACGTCCATTCTGTATTTTTTACGCCGTCGTCTTAAGGAAGATCCCGGTTTTATCCAACATAACCTTCCGGATATTTGCGCTTCGGTGCAGCACCGCATCGTGCAAATCCTCATCCATAAACTCGAAAAAGCAGCGCAGCAAACGGGCATCAAGGAAGTCGCCATCGCTGGCGGGGTCTCCGCCAATTCGCAACTGCGTCAGGCCGTCCGGGAAAATGGCCGGCGCCACGGCTGGAATACGTACATCCCCAAATTTGAATACTGCACCGATAATGCGGCCATGATAGCGGTTACGGGTTACTATAAATTTTTGGCGAAGGAGTTTGCTGGGCAGGAGGTGACGCCCATGGCGCGCTTGCCCATGTCTTGATGGTAGTTGGCAATGCGAATCGCGCGTTGAATGGAAATTGTAGCCTGCCAGTCCTAGTGCTTCGGGCACTAGGGCCCGAAATCAGAAGTCTTCTAAAATCTTCCGCTTGGTTTCCACGTACTCATCGTCGGAGATGAGGCCTTGTTCGTGGAGTTCGCGTAGCTTTTTGAGGCGGGTAGTCACATCGGTTTCTTCTTTGCGGGCCTCCTCTTTGCGGGTTTCAGGCTGCGGGGCCTCCCCGGAAGCACCGGTAGCTTCGGTGGTGGTTTGTTGTTGCTCTTCTTTTTGTTTTTTGCGCAATTCTTCCGCCACCTTTTTACCCTTTTCGAATTTCTCCTTATACATTTTCTTCACCCGGTCGGGATCGAAATCCAGGATGGTGCCGCCGGATTCGAAATGCTTTTTAAACACTTCGCCGAGGGCGTAGGTGGAAGCGCCCGCAAAAATCGACACCGTTACTCCGCCTACGACGGTGCCGACGCCGGGGATCAGTTTCACCAAGCTACGCGCCCCCGCCCGGGAAAGCGTGGAGGTGGTAAGCGC
>CAYWHT010000150.1:0-8438 GCA_964458135.1 uncultured Saprospiraceae bacterium
CGGGTGCTTTTATCCAGCTCTTGCAGTTCCCCTTCATGTTGCTGGAGCTCCCGGTCCAGATCCATGAGATTGTGCCGTACGCTCTTACGCGTTTCGATCGTCGTCTCGAGCTGGGCGAGGTGATCGCGAAGCGCCGCCGCACTGACCTGGGAGGCGAAGTCTTCGTCTCCCAGCTTGGGGCTGACCTGAGCGATGCGGTTTTCGTATTGCTGAATCCGGTCGAATTGTTTTTGCAGGCGCCCCGATAGGCGTTGCAGGTCATCGCCATCGAGCTGACTGATTTGGTTGCCCAGTTCCGATTGCCGCTTCAACAATTGCTGTTGTTTCCGTTGCACTTCTTCGTACCGGTGCTCTACCCGTTCTAATTCTTTTTTGGCGCGATCGACGAAGGGCGCGATTTTTTGTTTCCGGAAGGGATGGTGGGTGGAGAAGCACAGCGGGCAGGGATCGCCTTCCCGCAGTTGAGAGCGGTCTTTTTCGTAATTGACGATGAGCTGCTGCTGCCGGTAGATTTCGCGACGGTACGCCAGATCCGTTTTCAGTTCTTCCAACAACTCCATGTTATTCATCACCTTCTTGTTGACGGTGCGTTCTTCGCCGCGCAGGTGTTCCAGTTGTTCCTGCAGGTCGGACAGTTCCTGCAGCATGCTTTGGTATTCTTCGCTCAGGTTGGCGAGTTGTTCCAGGTTTTTGCGCTGTTCGCCGAGGCGTTCGATATCGCGGTACAGAAGGCTGAAGAGTTCCTGACGGTCCCGGGCGTAGTAATCGGCCACCCGGGTGCTGAATTGGTTTTCCAACACTTCCAGGCGCTCCTGCAATTGGCCGTAACGTTGTTTTTCCCGTTTGACGGAGGCGCTCTTCTTTTGCCAGGCGTCTTCAATTTCGGCGGCTTCCTGCTCCAATTGCCGGATTTGCTTGCTCAGATTACGGGCTTCACTAAACTGCTGCACGAGTCCGGAATAGCGTTCCTGTAATTGCTGCAGCGGTCGGTTTTTTTCCAGCCACTGCTCCAGTTCCCGATCTCTTGCCTGGAGGTTTTGTTGCTGTTGTTCCAGTTGCTCTTCCTGCTCCTTTCCTCGTGAGGCGTTGGCTTCCAGGCGATGGATCTCGCGCCGTCCCCGTAGGAGCGGTTCCGCTTTTTCCCTGATTTCCACGTCTAGAGAGGCCACCTCGTCGAGGAGAAATTGTCCATTTTCCAGGATGCGCCGCCACTGAAGTAATCCTTCGCGCTTTTCCCGCCAACCGGTTTCCACCTCTTGCTGTTGATTTTGGGCTTTCTCTGCTTGTTTTTGCAGTGCTTGCAGATTGTCGTTAAGCGTTTGCAGGGATGCAAGCGCATCATCCAGGCGAGCCAGATCGGTTTGGAAGGGCAGGGCATTTTCCATGCGGCGGAGTTGGTCGGCCTGGGGGCGAGCGGCTTCCATTTCATGGAGCAGGGATTGTTGCTGTTCGCGAAGTTGTTGTTGGCGTTCGGTCAATTGGCGAACTTGCTCCCGCCAGTTAAGGGCGGCCCGGAGCCTCTCCACTTCCCTTCGCCGCTCTTCGGCTTCCGTTTGTTTTTCTCGCACTTGCCCGGCCAGTTGTTCCATGGCTTCATCGTCGAGGATTTGCAGGGCTTCCAGTTCCTGGCGCAGCAATTGCAATTTTTCGAGTTCCTGGCGGTGACGCTGATAGGCGGCGCGCGAGAGTTGGGTGTAGACTTCGGTTCCGGTGATGCGTTCCAGCAGATCGCTGCGTTCCCGCTCTCCGGCTTTCAGGAAGGCGGCGAAGTCACCCTGAGCCAGGAGCACCGAGCGGGTAAAGCGATCGTAATCCAGGCCGGTAATGGTTTCGATGACTTTATCCGCCTCGCGAATCTTCTCAGCGATGATGGTGTCAAAATCGCGGGTTTCGGGGTTCCAGGCTTTAATCCAACGGCGCGGTGTTTGGATGGCGCCGTTCTTCCGGTACCGGGCGCGCCACATATTCCACTCGGCCCGGTACGATTGCCCGCCGGCCGTAAAGATCACCGCGGCCATGCAATGGGTCGTTCCGTACGACATGACTTCGCTGACGTCCTTGTTGCGGTGAATGCGGCCGTAGAGGGCCAGGGTGATCGCGTCCAGGATGGTGGTTTTTCCCGCTCCGGTATCTCCGGTGATGGCGAAAAGGCCCGTATCACCGAGGGGAGGCGCCTCAAAATCGATGGTTGCTTTGAGTTGCAGGGAATTCAAGTTTTCCAAACTGACTTGGCGGATCTTCATGCACGCTCCTCGTTTTCCTGCACCCATTCGCGGAGTTCGCGGAAGGTTTGCAGTAATGCTTCCATTTCATCGGGGGGCTGGCCGAAGCGCTCGCATTTTTTCCGGAACACTTCTTCCACTTCCAATTCGTGGAGGTCCTGGTCCCAGGAGGTTTCCGGGTCTTCAGTCCGGGGGCGTTCCACCCGAATTTTTAACAATTCCAGATCCAGCTCTGCTTCCCGGACGTAGTCCCGCAGCTGAACGTCGAGCTGGGGAATGATGCGATCGGTCTGTACGATCACTTCCACCCAGGGCGTTAAATCTCGTATCCCCTTTTGATGAAATCGCAGTAATTTATCTTTTACTTCTTCAAAAGTTCCCTGAATGGTTTTCAGCCGCCGGAAAACGGGAGCGGCTAGAAATCGCGCTTCCTTTAGCCGGCCCCTGGCGAAGTCGACCAGCCAGACCCCTTTATCGTCTTTGGTTTCACTGAAGGAAAGCGGAATCAGGGAGCCGGAATAACGTACGCGCGTAACCTTTCCCACGATCTGCGGCCGGTGGATATGCCCCAGGGCCACGTAATCAAAACATTCGGGAAAGGCCCCGGGCTCGATATTTTCCAGATTGCCGATGTAGATATTGTTTTGGATGGCGGAGGCCGTGGCGCCGGTGGCGTAAAGGTGCCCGGTGGCTATAATGGGGACATCCCGTTTCTGGTAGGGCGCCATTTTTTCCGCCAATTCCTCGTAGTGCCGGCGTATGCCCTCCTGGATGCGTTTTACGCGTTCCATGCCGGAAATATCGGCGCCGCCGGGACGAAGGTCGCGATCGCGCAGAAAGGGAACCGCCGCTACGACAGCTTCCAACTCCCCCTCGGGCTTGCGCAGTTCCACCAACTCGCGTTCGAGTTCTTCGGAAACCGCTCCGATGACATGTACGTTAAGGGCTTGCAGCAATTCGCGTGGAGCATCGAGCATGGCGGGGGAATCGTGGTTGCCCCCGGTAATGATGATATGCCGGCACCGGCTGCCGATCAGCCCGGTTAGAAAACGGTAATACAGGCGCCGCGCATAGTTGGGCGGATTGCCAATATCGAAGATGTCGCCCGCTACCAGGAGCGCATCCACTGCTTCTTCCCGGATAACTTCCCGGAGCCAATTCAGGGCGCGAACGTGCTCTTCTTCCCGGTGATTAAAAAGGAAGCGCTGCCCCAGATGCCAATCGGATGTATGCAAGAAACGCATCGTGCCAATCAATTGTTACCGGCAATATAGCAATTTCCGAGCTGGATCGAATAAATACAAAAAAGTTGGAGTATTTATTCGACGGTGTGAAATTCGTGGGCTGCCCGGGCGGGCGATAGTGCGGCAATGCGTTTTCCTTCGGCCACGAGATAGTAATCCAATGAGCCGAGCGTGGAGACCGTCGCTTCCCAATGAGCGGCTATTTCCTCGGTGGCGGCTACGAAATCCAGGGGTTTGCGGTGAAAGGGGCCATCTCCCGCTTGACGATAGAACAACCAGATCTTCTCCGTCTCCTGGGCAAAAGCCTGAAAGCGAATATCGGCGCCCGATCGCTTGTGGCTCACCGAAGTGATCTGTGGGTTTTTCCCCGAAAGCAACTGGTGTTCGGAAAGATAGGCTTCCCGGCCCTTCATCAGTTCGGAGAGGCCGATGATCATGGCCTTGCCGGCCTGGGTAGTGGTGTCCAGGTTGGCGCGGAACTCGTCGAGGCTGTACAGCTTGTGGGGGTCGGCCGCCACATCCGGGGCGATCATATCGCAAATCGCTTTGGCTTGCTCATAGAAAAGCCCATTGGAGAAATTCTCTTCGAGGATGGTTTTCAGGTGGGCCAGATAAATCTTCCGGTACAGCGGTTGTTTAAGCAGCTGGCTAATCAGGGGACGTTGCTCGTTATTGAAATGCAAGAACGGACTGAGTTGCTGGAGCTCTTCGTTGGAAAGGGCTCTGCCCGCTCCGGTGTGGCGAAAGCCTCCAAAAGCCAGGTTCATATCCCACACCAACGGGTGAAAGATGCCGTTGCGATCCTGATAGAGATAGTAATTATGGCACAATTTACCACTGTAACTGTCGAGGTTGACAATGACGTTATTGAAGGCCAGCATCCATAGCGTCTGGTCAATATTGAGCAGACTTTCCAGAGAATCGGGATGGTTTTCCAGGGTGCGGGTCAGTCGCAGCAGTTCCGACCAGCCCGCATCCGATTTCAGTTCGTAGAGGCCCTGGTAGCAGGTGCTATCGTCTCCCAAATACTTCAGGGTGCTGAAGCGGGCTGCGGGGCAGGATTCCGGCCGCTGAAATTTCCAGATCGGATCACACTTGAAGAAAGCACCTTCGTCATCGGGGAAATGGCGCTCAATGAACTCATCATCGATCGCCTCGGTGTTGTGGTACAAGCCCATATACTCGCCATTGCAATACACGCGGGCGAAGTTGGCGCGGGGGGCGGGCATATACTTGCGGGCAACATCGTAAGCCAGGATTTCCCGCAGATAGGTGGGATCGCGAAAAACATTGGATAGCTTGATTTTTTCGATTTCTCCGGGCAGCTGCAGATCGTCATCGTGGTAGTCGATCTTGATATTGAAAGGCAGTTTTACGGCGCCCGTCTGAATGGGATTGTGATAAGAACTGTTGCCTTTGTAGCGGACGCCAACTTTTTCGTAGCGGTGACCGTCAATTTCGATATCGGCCGGCAGCCGGTCTTCTTCTTCGGCATGTTTGATGGAATCCAGCGCGGCGGCCCAGTCTTCCCGCTGAAATTGAATGTGGATGTCCTGGATGGAATCGAGGCGGTAAAACGATTCCTGACCCCAGCCTTGAAAACATTGGGCAACGACAAAGCACGCAATGAGCAACTTCTTGATCATGGCAGATGTGTTAGGTTCTCGAAATGGTTCTCATTACTAACCGCCGAGGGAAAGTAAGCTGGGGTGAAGGCTAGTTCGCTCATTAAGCCAAGGAAGCTTAAATATAAACAAAAAATCAATCCGTTAGTGCGAAGGAAGTCGCTGAGCCAATATTTTAACACCTTAGGTGCTCTTGGCGTCAACGATTCAGTTCTTCCAGCGTCACTTCGTGGGGCGCGTACATGTAACGGGTCGGTTCGAAGTTCACCGAGCGGGCGTTTTCGGCAAAAAAGTAGAATTGGAGCCTGCTCTGTCCGGGCTCGGGTTGAATTTCGATGCCGTAAACTCCGTCGTTGGCTTTGCCGTCATTGTGGTTGCCGTCATCGTACATATTGGATTGCCGGTAAGGGGCTTCTTCATCAAAGCGATAGTGAATTTGGACCCTTTTCGGGAAATGGTCGACTTTGGTTTGTATTTTGAAGGAAGTGATGCGCTGGCTGGAAAATTTTTCCCGCTGCGCCAGCTCCATTTCACTAAAGCCGGGCGGGATAATAGTCATGGCGGAGTGGCGTTTGAGATATTTTACCCGTTTTTCCATGAGGTTGACCAATCCCGGAATTTTGGATCGTTCGCCAATGGTATTTTCGAGGCTACTGTCGAACTCCGCAACGGTGTAATATTGGTTGCTATCGCGCCGCATGGATTTCCGGATTTGTTCGTGAAAATCCCGGGCGCGGGTCGTGAAACGCCCGCTATCGAATTGTTCGTAAAGCAGGGTGCGCAAATGGGAAAGATAAATTTTGCGGTACAGATCGTTATCCAGGAGTTGACTCACCAGGGGTTTTTCGCCGTTATCGGCGTGGAGCAGCGGGCTCAGTTGCACCAATTCCGGCTTTTTGAGGTCAGATCCCTGCCCCGTATTCTTAAAGCTTCCGAAGGCTAGATTCAGGTCCCAGAGTAAGGGATGGAACTGACCCTGCTGATCTTTGTAGAGGTAGTAATTAGGGCTATTTTGGCCGATGTAACTGCTCAAATTTACTGTTATGTTGTTAAAGGCCAACATCCATAAGGTGTGGTCGATATCGAGCACTTCTTCCAACTGGTCGGGCGCGTCGTTAAGCACCGTGGTGAGATGGATCAGATCGTCCCATCCATCTTCGGAGAGCATCCGGTAGTTGTGTAAAAAGCATTTGGCGCCGTTGTCCATTTGCAAGCTTCCGTAGACGCGGGAGCGGCAACCTTTCGGCACTCCGTCTTTGGTGTTGGGTTGACTGAGGAAGAGGCTGCCCTCCGCATCACCGTAGTGTCTATTTAAAAAGGGCTCGTCAACGGTTTCGACATTGACGAGCAGGCCGTAATATTCGTCATTGACCGAGACATCCGCAAAATTGGCGCGGGGGGCCGGCATGTATTGCCGGGCAATTTCGTAACCCAACACTTCCCGGATCATACTCGGATCGCGCAAAGCGCTCGATAGCAGGATGCTGCTGGTTCCCTGGTAATTTTGGGCGCGGTTGATGAAGTCCAGCTGCAGGTATAAGCCGTTGCGTTTCCGGCCGGGTTCGAAGGCGCGATCGACCCGGTACCGCACGCCGGCGTCCTGAAAGGTTTTCCCGTTGATGGTTACCGTACCCAAGAGCATTTCTTCTCCGTTAAACCGGAGAGAATCCAGGATATAGCGCCAGTTCTCCTGTTCAAATTCGATGGAGATGCGCTGGATATCGTCCACCACGTAAAAGTCGGATGATTCTTGCCCTTTCAGCGGGCCTCCCATTGCAAGGAAAATTACCAGAAAAAGGTATAGGCGTACCATTTTTTTCATATTCGATAACCGGATTTTTTGCGGATGCGTCGTATAGTTTTTGGCAGGTGCAATTATAATAAATTAAATTCATAACACCCTCAGCTAAGCCAAAAAAGGACAGGAAAATGCCGTAATACTTCGGGTGCTAAGGGCTTGTTTGAGTTTTGCCCCTCTTCGTTGCTCCTTCAGCTTCCGTAAAGCATTTGCCGGAGGTGCAGCAAAATATTCAGGCCCATGATCAAGGTGACGGCGGCGCCGGCCAGTATTAACCAGACCTTATTGCGCTTGCGAAATGTTTCGGCTTTCTGTTGAGCCGCCGGATCTTTCGCCCGCAACTTCCCCGAAGCGAATAACAAAACGTAAATGCCGAGCGCCAAAAAGGCAATTTCCAGTACAAGCCCTAAATAATCCATAAACCAATTTCCATAGTGTTTATCCCAGCTCCTCAAAGTTGCCGGTTTTTTGGTTTTTACGCACATTATCCCAGTAAAAATAACGCCCGTTCATGACCACGTATACCCCGGCCGACAGGGTTTGCGCAAAGGCCAGTGCACTACCGAGGTTAAAAAACCCATCTGAGGAAGTTCCGAAGGCGTAGGGAATCATCGCCCCGGTAAGAACGATGGTTTTATCCTCCACCCCCACGCCCGCCAGATAGCGGGCCGTTTCGACCATCCGGTCGGTGCCGTGGGTGACGATGATCCGGCGGGAGGGACTTCGGTGACAATTATGGGCGATAATGTGGCGATCTTCTTCCCGCATTTCCAGGCTATCAATCATCATCAAAGTCTTGATATCGACTTCCAGGGTGGAATGCCCGCGATGGAGCATCTCCGGAATATGAGTGTCGCGGAAAAACAATTGCCCGGTGATGTAATTGTACTCCTTGTCAAAGGTGCCCCCGGTCACAAAAATTTGAATCATGTTGCCCGAATTTATGCGGCACAAGTATACCACTTTTTAAAAATAAAAAGCCACCCGGGATTTCCGGATGGCTGGGTTGATTAGTTGATTCGTTGGGCTTCCGTAGGATGATTGCTTTGGAAGCGGAGGTTTTAAGCTCGCTATCCCACGTAAATGGCAGCCGGCTTTGGCCAAGCGCTTCCATTAAAGGGAGCACCCTGATTTCCCCGTAATCCTCTCCACTTTCCCAGGGAAAGATCGTGCATTTACTCCAAAACTCCCGCTCCCGTCACCACCTCATTCTTCCACTTTAAATACGGCTCCCTCGATACCCTCGTTGATTTGCACACCGGTTACCTCCATGTTCAGGGGCATGGGCATCATGCCCGAGATGGTGGTGTCATAGGGGATCATGATGCCGTTGACTTCCTGGTAGTCTCCTAAATCCTGGGTGATGGTAACGGTTTGTCCCTGTCCTTCGCGGGTGGCTACGGTGCGGATTTTGTAGCCGGATTCCACGCTGTAGAACTCGTTGACTTTCTCGCCCTCGGGAGTGGTGATGGCGACTTTGTAGGCCTGCTGACCGTCGACTTCTTCCACGCCTTTGAGTTCGAGCTGGTAGCCGTCTTTAACGTAGGAA
>CAYWHT010000151.1:0-8419 GCA_964458135.1 uncultured Saprospiraceae bacterium
TGTTTTGGGATGGGTATTTTGGCGAAAGGCAAGGCGCGAAGAAGGAGCATAGCCGGAGTTGCCTGACCGACCCGCCGTCGTGCAAGCACTATGGCGGGCGGGGAGAGCTGGCACAACCTTTCGCCAAAAGACACTGCCGAAGCATAAAGTTACTTATTACATAGTGTATTTAACCTAACGTACTTAAATTTCAAAGTATTAAATGGATGAAGAAACCCATGATTACACCGACGATGAGCAATTACTGGCCGAAATCCGAACTGGTGACGAGGAAATCCTTAAAACCGTCTATCATTCCTACTGGAGTCATTTTAAAGAGTTTGTGCTTCAGTTATACGGAATGAGCGAGGATGAGGCCGCCGACATATATACCCGGTCTTTTACCGCTTTTTACTTCAATATCAAGGACGGGAAACTCGTACCCCCGTTGAAAAGTAAGTTAAAGACCTACCTTTTCGGAATCGGGCGAAACTACATCCGAAAGGAGTTTGAGCGAAAACAAAAAGCGCCCCTCGAATTATTATCCGAATTGCAGGCGGTAGAGGCCCTCTACCGGCAGCCGAACGTTGTGGATTTTTACGAGCTGGAGTGGCAACGTCAATTGGTTAAAAAGTTGTTGGATCAGGTCGATGCATCCTGCCGGGAAATCCTCTCGCTCAGCTTTATCCAGGAGTTTTCGGATGAGGCTATCCGCCACAGGATGGAAATCCCCTCGGAAAATGCCGTCCGACAAAGAAGATTCAACTGCCTCGAAAAATTGCGAAGGCTCGTCCAGCAAAACAAATTATAAAAACCAACGACCCTCTTACTTAATGGCCCATGAAAGATTCAACACTGATATACCAGTACTTTACCTCCGGCCTTTCCCCCAAGGAAAGGGAAGCTTTCGATACCCGCTTAAGAAGCAATCCGGATTTTCAGTCCCTATTTGACGATTACCAGATGCTGTTCGACGGGTTCAAAGCACTTCAAGTAGATCGGTTTTACCAAAAAGTAAAAACCTGGGAAACGGAAGCATTGCCGGCAACTGACCGGACCATGCAAGCGGAGCGCATCCGGCAATACCTCAGCGGAAAAATGACTGCGCCGGAGCAAGCGGCCTTTGAAGAGCGAATAAAAAGAGAACCGGATTTGGCCGACCGGGTGGCCGGCTACCGGCCCCTTTTTGAAGGTTTCAAAGCCATGCAAATGGCGGACTTCCGCAAGCGTTTGGATCAGTGGCAGGGTGAAATTCGTACCGTTCCCAAACCGCAAAAACATAGGCCGAGAAAGACCCGGCGGATCGGGCTGGTTAAATACGCCGCCGCAGCTATTCTGTTCCTGGGTATGAGCTTTGCCGGTTTGAAGTGGTACGCAGAAGCCAATTATTCCACCGAAGTTCTGATTCATCGAAATTACAGCCCGCGTAAAACGCCGGCTACCCTCTCCGTTCAGACCGATTTATTCCGGGGGGGCTACAACGCCTACCAAGCCGAGAACTTTAGCCAAGCCATCCAGTTCTTCTCCGGAGTTGCCGATGACCACCCCCGTTTCTTCGAAGCGCAGCTTTTTTTGGGGTACGCCTATTTCGAAGATGGTCAATTCAACAACGCCGCCCGGGCGTTTCGTATCGTAGCTGATTCGGAAGACCAAAGGTTTGCCGAAAATGCGGAGTGGCACTTATTATTGACCATGTTGCAGCAAGACCGGAAAGGTGAAGCGTTTACCGACTTATTGGCCGAACTTACCCAGAACTCGTCCCACCCTTTTCACCAAGAAGCCCGTCGGCTAAACCACAAACTGGATTCCTTCTGGGTATTCTTTGCCGGTGAATGACATATAGTCTGACAACTCAGGATTTGTGAAAATATGACGCCGCTATTTTTTCGGCTGGCAAGGCGGAAAACGTAGGCATAGCCTAAGTTCTGTCGAGGCTTTCCAACGCAGCAAGGCGGAACTCCGAGGAGCGAAGCGACGATCAGCGAAGCTAAAAAGAGCAAGTCAGAATTCACAAATTTTGGGTTGTCAGACTATAAATTTACACCAAAATTAATGGGATTTGACGGGTGAGCAGGATAGGATGCTTATAATCCGGGGTAGTACTACCAATCTATTGATGGGCATTGGTTTTAGAGCTTGTTTGGATTTTACCCTTTGGCCCTGGTCTACAACCTAATCCTGCTTCTTAACTTCACCAGCAAAAAAATCAGTCCGCCGCCAAAAACCATAGCAACCGGCCACAAAGGCATGCTTTTATTCTCCAATGGCGCCATGTCACCGATGGCGATGTAGGGCGCCCAGTAAAAAGGATGGGCTTCAAACGGATCGGATTGTTGGCGCAAGTAGTTGATTTTGGCCTGATAAATGGCTTGATCTTTGGGGACTCCCCGATCCAAATAGTCGTAAAAAGAACGCATGATTTGCGTAGTAGAAGCATCGTTTACCGCCCAAAGGGTAGTGAGAATACTTTTGGCGCCCGCGTAAGAAAATCCCCTGGCCAGGCTGATAATGCCTTCGCCCCGTTTCAGCGCCCCAAGCCCGGTTTCGCAAGCGCTAAGGGCGACCATTTCGGCCTCCAGCCGCAGCGCATAAAGGTCTTTCACCAGAAGATTGTGTTGAGGAAGCCGATCCTCTCCCCGGTTGAAGGCAATGTAGGAATGATCCGGCACCGAATCATTGAGTATGCCGTGGGAAGCGATGTGGATGATCCTAAAGTGGGATGCCTGATCCATAAAAAAGGCTTTGTTCGCTTCTGCCTCCACCCGAAGCGTTCCCTGTCCCAAAATTTTTCGGATCGCTTTCACTTCTTCTATATTGTAGTACAAAGTATCAAGACCACCCATCAGATCTGCAAGATGGGGAGCAGGAGGTGGATCCAGTTTGGGAAAACCCGGTGCAAAGGCTAAAAAGCCGGAAGAACGGTACCGTTTTTCCTTCATGGCCTTCAGGAGGCTCGCCGAATAGCAGTAACTGATTTGATGTCGGCTTAGGAGATACGGTAATTGGTCAAATTCAGCAGCTCGACCGGATACCGGGCCGGTTAATAAAGCCTCAAAGGGGATATATCCGAGCGCACCGTCGGGAATGAGGATCAGCTTTTCCTTTAATTGATCCCGTACCGGTAGGAGTAAAGTTTGGTACAGCTTCCAACCGTACTCCACGTACTGTTGACGGGTTTGTTGGTATAGAGAATCGGTGGGGTTAGGTGAGAGGTGGTAATCATAAATACCGGAGCGGAATTTGGCAATCCAGTCAGCCAGCGGAAAATCTAGCTTGATCTTGCTAACCTTTATACGACTTTGATTAAGGGTGATAATAAATAGAAATTCATCACCGACAAAATACTCCACCAGCGTTTGATCCTTTTCCAGCAACCCTTGCCGGATGGTGGTCAGCAAGTAATCGCGGCCTTTGGAACGCGGGGGGGCATAGCCGTATTTTTCTTCGAAATGGGTTATTAAATCGGCATATCTTTTTTTGGCCGAAGCCAAACCCTGGTAGTTGGATTTGATCTTTTCCAGATCGATCAGCGGGCTATTGTTTTCCTGCCAAATCGCATCTTCGATTTGGATGATCGCCGCTTTCAACTGGGACTCCCGCAGCAGCAAACTGTCGGGAATATTGGCCTCGCGAAAGGCGTTGCGCTCCCGGTGTTGATCGACGAGTAGGACGGCTTTGCTCTTTTCCGTGATCTCCAGCAAATCCGGATAGTAGCCCGGCCCCAGCAAGTGGCCCGCAAACATCGCTTGCTCAAAAATCGGGTAGCACTCTTTGAGGAGAAACTGCTTATCCTCCTCGGAGCCATAGTTGATGCGGGTTTCCTCGATGAGTGCGATCGCCGAATTCAGGTTGTTCCAGGCTTGCCGTAAATAATTTTTTTTCTGCGTATTTTGGTAAAGGGCTATCAAAGACTGCGCCTTGAGATGGAGCACATTGATTAGCCCTCTCTCGTCAAAAATTGTACTCCAGTTGACCTCCTCGAGTGAATCCAACACTTCAGGTTGGGTCGTCAGGTTCTCAATCGCCTGGTCGTAGTAGGTAATGGCCCCGGCGTGATCCGGTAGTTTAGCGTATAGTTGGCCGATGGCGCGGTAGGTATAGCCATTGTAATGATTCTTTTGGCCGTAGTCTTGTCTTTTTTCCTTTAGTGATGATCGATAATGCTGGAGGGCTTGGTCAAAGCTATTCATTGCGGCGTAAACATCACCAAATAAGTGGGCCGTCTTTTTGCGGAATGGATCCTGATTCGTTTGGTAGGAGACCGATTTTTCCAGGTATTGCAAAGCTTTTGGGGCGGCGCCCTGTTCCAAAGCGTACTGAGCGATCGCATTATAAATGGTAATAATGCTTTTTCTCAGCCGGAATTGGTTATCCTGGTCCTCCATTTTCGTTGAGTACCTCGCCTCCAAACAGCCCAGCGCCCGGGTGTAATAGGCCTGGGCCTGCGGGTGATCCCCGATTTGCTGGTAGCAAGCTGCGATCCGGGAATAGGTAGAGGCAATTCGCCCCAGGCGTTCATACTTTTCCCACATCCCATCGAGATGATCCAGGCTGATCCAAAAATTGGAAATGGCGCTTTGATAGTCACCCTGTTGTTTTTGGATCGTACCTATAAACTGATAGGACCGGGCTATCAATTCCTTATCCCGCCCCGATTTGGATGCCTTTTGATTGAGAATTTGTATAATTTCCCTATGGGTGGCGATTGCTTGATGGTAACTGCCGATCAGAAAATGGTAAGACCCCCACAAAGCCTTTATGTCAATTTGCAGTTTCTTTTGCTGGGGACCGAGATCATGACCATAATCTTCCAAGGCTTGATCCCCTAATTGCAAATAATGATACAGCAAATCCAGTTTATGGTGATCGATGGAGGCCTGCATTGACCACTTGAGGAACTGGACATATTCCTTAATCATGCACCTGTCGAGCGCATGCCGCTGAATCGAATCCAAATAGACCATTGCCTCCTCAAAGCCCTGCTCGTATTCTGCCTGAAAACGACTATATATTTTCTGCATGTAGGCCATGTCGCCTTCCGAAGCGATTCCCCGGATCCCGCCTAAAAGCAAGATGAGAAAAAGTATCGTCATCAAGGATTGTTGCAGACCAATATTTCTCATAGGCCTTTGAGGTTTGGATAATTAAAAGAGGACCAGACCCGAATCCGGGCCTGATACTCTTTGCAAAAGCTAGCGGGCGTCAGGATTATACACTCTTGCTCTTACGGAAAGGGGCGGCAGAGGCGCTCCATTACTACCGAATCGTTTGATAATAATCTGGGCGTCACCGGAAAAATCCGGGTTGAGCAATTGGAACCTAACTTGCACCAAATCTTCCTTTGTCGAATCATTTTTAAGATTTGTATTATCAGGAAGCGAGGTGGCGATGGTATTATTTTGCAAATCTACAATCTCAAATTCGTAGGATTGAATAGGACCGCGTTTGAAACCGATGATAAATTCTTCTTCGCTGTTTCTCTCATCGGGATCCGGCCAGTCGCAGGGCGGATCAAAGCACGAAAAAAAATTTAATTCCGGCTCTTCGTAGGTCCCGGGATCCCTTCCTTCGTAGGTCTCGGGATCCCTTACAATGATCAAATCGGTAGTGTCCGGCCAATCGCAGAACGGCTCCTCACATTTGACATCGCCGGATTGGATAGCTTGGTCAACCAGGCGGTCGGCAAATTCACGGGCCAAAGTATCAACCAGATCGCAATCTTCCGGAGCATTCTCGCAGTCTTGCTGTGCTTCCTTTAGGGCGGCTCTTTCCAGGTGCTCGACTAAAACGATATTTTGGTAAGAGAGCTGCGGCGAGCAACCGTAAAAAAGGAATAAAATCAATAACAGGGGCAGTGCTGTTCTCATGAAGGGTATTGGTTTAAGTTTGGGTAATTGTTAAAATTAACGACCGGAGCGCACGCACGCAACATTATTTCCGGCTTTGTTTATTAACAGTATATTTTCACGTTTCCGGGATGAAAAAACCCACAATATTATCCCCCGGGAAAGAAATCCGTTATTATTTCTTTTTATAAATCCCAATCAAACTTGTATTTCAATACCGCCCATCCACAAAATATCGATCTTATTATCGCCTGCTTTGTTTCCTTTCCGGGCAATAACGCGCCCCTGCATTATCCAATAACTCGTCACCCAGCATGAAAAACCGCCATCCACTTCGCAAGCTCACCCTCCTGCTGGTCAGCAGCCTGACCATCATGTCGATCGTTACCATATCGCCAGCCCTGCCGCGCATGTCGGAAGTGTTTTCGGAGGTACCGGGCAGTGCCTTACTGGTCAAAATGGTGCTTACCCTGCCGGCTTTGTTTATCGGCCTGAGTGGTCCATTCGTAGGGCGGGTCATCGATCGGTACGGCCGGTTGAAATTACTGTACGCGGCATTGTTGCTTTACGCGGGGGCGGGCGCCGCCGGTTATCTGCTCAATGATTTGTACGCCATCCTGTTTAGTCGCGCCCTGCTGGGCGTCGCGGTGGGCATGACCATGACCATCGCCATCACTTTGATTGGTGATTACTTCGAAGGGCCGGAACGGCGGAAGTTTATCGGGCTGCAGGTAGCCTTCATGTCGGGAGGTGGGATTCTTTTTCTGGGGCTGGGCGGCTGGTTGACGGATGTGGGTTGGCGCTACCCCTTCCTGATCTATCTGTTTGCCCTCCTAGTGCTGCCGCTTACCCGGCTCTTCCTCAACGAACCCAATATCGGCCGCCATTCCGGTCCGAAAGCGAAAGGTCCCGTTCGGTCCCCTTCCATCATTTGGCTGCTCTTCGGCAACACCATGCTGATGTGGATCATCTTTTTTCTGATTCCGGTGCAGGCGCCGTTTCACCTGCAAGCGATCGGCATTGCACCCAATGCCCTGATCGGCTTCGCCATCGCGGTAGCCACGGCCACTTCGGCCCTGTCGTCTTCCTTCTACTCCCGGCTCAAAGGTTGGCTGAGCTACCATCTGATTTTCGCCACGGGCTACAGCCTGATGGCGCTGGGCTTCTTTCTGCTGGCGATCGCTCAAAACTACCCTACGGTTTTGTTCGCCATGCTATTCAGCGGACTCGGCATCGGCATGATGATCCCCAACACCAATATGTGGATTATGCAGATCGCCCCGCCGTCCATCCGGGGCCGCGAAGTGGGACGCCTTACGACCTTCTGGTACGTGGGCCAATTCCTCTCCCCCCTGGCCGTTATGCCGTTACTCCGCGTGTTATCCCTCGCCCAAACGTTTTTACTTGGCGCAGCCCTCCTGTTCCTCCTCGCCCTGACTTTCGTCCTGTTTTACCGCCTGGACGTAGGATCGGAGCGTAAGGAAGCGATTTACGTGGCGGAGCGACAAAAGTAAGGTCAACTGTGGGCGGTATGGCAACCTTTTCCACCCGCTACTTTTATCTCACAAAAAGCCTATCTGACCTTCTAGCGGCTTCGGCACTAGTTAGCCTACCAGGTCGGGCAGTTGGTTTCTATACACGAATTATCAAGTACCCTCCAAATCCATCGGGATACGGTACTTAATCCGGGTTAATCCTTTTTGCTGAGCGACTAAGGGCGAAGCCCCCCGTCAGCATAAATCACTACTTTTACCCGGCCGACACAGGAGGACGGGCGCCATTCAACATGCTTTCTCCCGCCCTCGCACCACCCGCCTTCCCTTCTTCGGCCCGCTCGTTTCCGTCACCACCGTGCACTGTCCTTCAAGGTGGTCTTTATCGTAGAAGATGACCACCCAATCGTTCGTTTTGCCCAATTGGTGGGCGCGGGCGGTATTGGAAAAAAGGGCGGTGAAGTGCCAGTCGCCCTCGTAGGCGTGCAGGATGGGCAACCAGGCTTTGCCCTGAGGATTAAAGCGGCGGGGCGCGATTTTGCGCAATTGGCCCGCGGCGGCCTTTTGGCGGTAGCGCGCATCGATTTGCAGGAGGAGGTCTACCGGCGGTTGCTGGCCGTCATCCGGTTGGGGCGGTTGGTAGTTGCGCGCCCGGGCGCCCCGGAGCATTTCGGCCAGGTTTGCCTGCAGGGCGCGTACGCGCTGCCGGCCAAAGCCGGGCACCCGATGCAGCCGGCCGTCATGGGCGGCGCGCTCCAATTCTTCCAGGCTTTGGATTTGCAGGTGCTTGACAATGCGCTCCGCCAACTCGTGCCCGATACCCGGCACCTGATCGAACAGGTCTTCCGGAGCTACTTCGCCCTGCAGCCGCTGCAACACGCGCGATCGACCCGTCTCCACATACTCGATGATCAGTCGCCCCAGACCCGTACCGATACCCGGTAGGGCGCGCAGGGCTTCCACATCGCCCGCCTGCGCAAAGTCGATCACTTTCTCTCCGTGCTCCAACACCCGCCGGGCGCCGGTGCGGTAGGCCCGTATCCGATGCGGATTGGCGTCCTGCGCCTCGAGCAAATCGGCAATGTCATGAAAGTGCTGGGC
>CAYWHT010000152.1:0-8399 GCA_964458135.1 uncultured Saprospiraceae bacterium
CTGTATCTAGACGACGATATATACGACGTTGAGCTCCCCTTGCCAGAGCTCGGCATTCGAACTTATTACGAGGATTTACATTTGCGGGAAGGAAAAAACATTAAATACGTAAAATTCAGGCTTAAAGGCTAGTACCCGCCGGTACGTACTCCATGAACCATTACCAGATGGGATAGTATTCCAAATCGATCGTTTCGCCGTAAAACAGCTTGGTAGCAGCTTCGAAAGAAGGCGTATAGTCGGAAATAAAAAAGCGATGGGGACGGCGGGGGCGGTCGTTAAGCAGTTGTCGTTCCCGCAGTTGCCGGCTGACGGTGTGGGCGACAACGTCGGTAGAGTCAAAAACTTCGATTCGGTTTTGGAAGAAGGCTTCGATTTGGCGCCGAATCAAAGGGTAGTGGGTGCAGGCCAGTAAAAGAGCCTCGACCCCGTCGAGCTGTTCATTAGAGAGGTATTCCTTCAGCAGGATTTGGCTGATGTTGTCATCCACGTAGCCTTCTTCGATCATGGGAGCGAGTAGGGGGGTGGGCAGCGCGCGCACCTCTAATTCGGGTTGGAGGTGAACGAGCTGTTGCTGATAAATGCCGGAATGTACGGTGGCTTTGGTGGCGATTAGCCCGACCCTGCGGAAGGACTTTCGGGCAACCGCCTCCACCAGTGGATCCACAACGTTGGCGAATAGGGCCTGGGTGCGGAAAAACTCCAACAGGACCCGGTAGCCCGCCGACGAGGCCGAATTACAGGCCAGGACGATGAGCTTGCAGTTTTGTTCCAGCAGAAACTTGGCGATCTTGAGGCAGTAGTACCGGATGGCGTCGGCGGATTTATCGCCGTAGGGCAGGTGGGCCGTATCGCCGAAATAGATCAGTTCCTCTTGCGGCAGATGCCGGTGAATGGCATTGGCGACCGTCAGGCCGCCAATGCCAGAATCAAATATGCCAATGGCTTCTTGTCGGGTACTCTTATTTGTCACTTCTCCATGCCCACTTTCGCGCGCACCAGGTTGATGACGTCCTGGTCGCCCTGCTAGTACAGCAGCACGTTTTGGACAAAGATCATGGTGAATCCATTTTCCTGGGCCACCTCTTCGATGGCCTGATTGACTTTGTCATAGATGGGTTGGAGCAGGTCGGCGCGTTTGTCCTGGATTTGCTGGCGCATGTCTTGCTCAAACTGGGTAATTTCCATTTCCCGCTCTTTCAGCGATTCGGCCTGTTCTTCCTGTTGTTTGGGGGAAAGCTCGCCCCGCTCTACCTGTTGTTGGATGGCGGCGTAGTCCTGTTGAAGTTTTTCCAGCATGTCCTGTCCTTTTTTCTGCAACTGCTTGCGCAGCGCCTCGAGATTGGCGTCGGCCTGCTTAACTTCGGGCATTTCGGAAAGGATGGCGGAAGAGTTGACGTAGCCAAACTTTTGGGCATCAACGGTATGGGCTACCGCCAGCATAACCGTAAGCAAGGCTGCTATTTTAAACACTCGTTTCATTTATCAAAATTTTGAATAAGGATGTTTAATAGTTGCTTTAAACGGCTGCAAAATTACAGCTTTAATTCGTTTTTGCCTTATTTCAAATACCGTAAGATGTCATCGGTTTTATCATACTCGGGATTGGAGAAAATCATGCCCGCACTTCCGGCTTTATCGAAGATGAAATCGTAACCGCGATCTTTGGCGTATTCTTCGATGGCGGCGTAGACCTTATCCTGGATGGGCTGCACCAGATCTTTGCGCCGCTGAAAAAGGTCCCCCTCCGGTCCGAAGCGTTGCTTTTGTAGATCGCGCACCTCTTTTTCCTTGGCCATTATCTCTTCTTCGCGCTCCTTGCGGGCCTCGTCACTTAATAAGACTTGCTCGGCCTGGTAGCGGTTGTACATGCTGCGGATCTTGTCGTATTCCTGGGAGATTTCCTGCCGCCATTTTGCGGCCAGGCGGTCCAATTCGTCTTGAGCTTCCTGGTATTCTTCGATGCTGCTTAGTATTTTATCAACATTGACACAGGCGATTCGCTGGGCCTGCAGGCCGACCGTGGTGGCGAGTAACAAACCGGTAATCGCCAGAAAGCGAACCGTATGCTTTGCCATTGCCGTTTTACTCATTTTGGTATTTTTTTATTTGGTCCAAAATAAAACTTTTCATTGCGTCCTCCCTTCTGACGAAGGTAAAATGATTAGTCACAATTCGATTTTTCGGGAAAACGCTCTAAATAAAGAAGTTATTGATAAGACTATGCGGCATTTAACTTATGTTTAACGGGTTTGCAAAGCCGGGGTTAAACCGTATCTTTTCGCTGCGCAGCAAACCAGCGCTCAGCATCGCCGCCAAAATTTCGATCCAAGATGGAAATTCGAGCTCGTCTCGCAGATCCGCACCAAAGACGTATTTATCCGGCAACGATTCGCGTGGAGGGAAGCCGCATCGCCGACATCGCTCCCGCTGACCGCGATGAAGGGCCCTATGTCTTGCCGGGCTTCATTGATGCGCACGTCCACGTGGAAAGTTCCATGCTTGTCCCTTCGGAATTTGCCCGGCTGGCGGTGGTGCACGGCACCGTTGCTACGGTTTCCGACCCGCACGAGATCGCCAATGTACTGGGTGTGGAGGGGGTGGAATACATGATCGATAACGGTCGGCAGGTTCCTTTCAAATTTTATTTTGGCGCCCCTTCCTGCGTGCCGGCGACGCCCTTCGAAACCGCCGGCGCCGTCATCGGCCTGGAGGGTGTTCGCCAATTGCTGGCCAAGCCCGAACTCAAGTACCAGGCCGAAATGATGAATTACCCGGGGGTGCTGCAACAAGACCGGATGGTGCTCGATAAAATCGCCGCCGCCCGGGCGGCCGGCAAACCCGTTGACGGTCACGCGCCGGGCCTGCGGGGAGAAGACGCTCAACGGTACATTGAAGCAGGCATCACCACCGATCACGAGTGCTTTACGTACGAAGAGGCGCTCGAAAAATTACAGTACGGCATGAAGATCCTGATCCGGGAGGGGAGCGCCGCCAAAAATTTTGAAGCCTTGATCGAATTGCTGCCGCTGTATCCGGATCAGATTATGTTTTGTTCGGACGACAAGCATCCCGATGACCTGATTGCCGGGCATATCAATCAGTTGGTTAGCCGTGGGTTGCAGCGCGGCTATGACTTGTTTGACCTGGTTCGGGCCGCCTCCATCCATCCGGCCGAACACTACGGGCTGGAAACCGGCCGGCTACGCGTGGGCGATCCCGCCGATTTTGTGCTCGTCGATGAGTTGGAGACCATGAAAGTACGGGCCACCTATATCGATGGGCAGCTCGTGGCCCGGGATGGCGTCACCCAAATCGCCTCCCAGCAAGCTGCCCCGGTCAATAATTTTCGCACCGAATGGAAAACGCCCGAAGCTTTTCGGCTGAAAGCCGATAAAGAACGGGTGCGCGTCATTCAGGCCATCAACGGCGAAATCGTCACCTTCGGCTTCACCACCAATACACCGAGCCGTAATGGGGAAGCCGTATCCGATACGGAGCGCGATCTGTTGAAAATTGCGGTAGTCAACCGCTACGCCAATCAGCAGCCGGCTTTGGGGTTCATCCAAAATTTTCAATTGCGCAAGGGGGCTATTGCTTCCTGCGTGGCCCATGATTCACACAATATCATTGCCGTCGGGGTAACCGATGAGGATATTTGCCGCGCCGTCAACGCCATCATTGATCAGCAGGGGGGTATCGCGGCTTCTAGCGACGGGCAAACCCAGGTGCTTCCGCTTCCCGTGGCGGGCATCATGACCAACGAAGACGGTTACCAGGTTGCCGAAAAATACAAACAACTCGACCGGCTGGTGAAAGAGGAATTGGGCAGTGGGCTCAGCGCCCCCTTTATGACCCTTTCCTTTATGGCCTTGTTGGTCATACCCGACTTGAAATTGAGTGACAAAGGGCTGTTTGACGGAAAATCCTTCCAGTTTACCGACTTATTCGTGACGGAGGCTTAGAGCTTGGTCGGGCATTCCCGTAAAGTTGTTTAATTTTGCCCCGTTTCAAAACGGAAGCTTCATGCTAAAAACCCTGGCTCAGGTTATCTCTTTTGTCTTTCACCCCCTGCTGATCGTCACCTATATGTTGATCCTGCTGTTGTTGGTGAATCCTTACCTTTTTGGAGTTAATCACATTGGAGACGGTCAAAGCGTGTTGCTGATCATCCGCACCTTTTTCTCTTCTTTTCTGATTCCGGCGGTAGCGGTGGTCGTCATGCGTTTTCTCGGGCTGGTGCAGTCGCTGGATCTCAAGGAGCGTACCGATCGCATCGGTCCGTACATCATTACTGGGGTATTTTATTCTTGGTTGTTCATCAATTTTTTCAATAGCCCGAAAATCCCCACCGCTTTTGCCAGCTTCGTGCTGGGGGCGACCATCGGATTATTTCTGGCTTTCTTCATCAACATCTTTTCCAAGATCAGCGCCCACGCTGTAGGTATGGGCGGGCTGGCAGGCATGGTCATCATCACCATGATGCTTTTCAGTTATGACACCTTTATTGTTGAATCCGCGCTCATTGGTTCGGTGGAAATCAGTATGAACACGCTAGTGGTGCTCGCCGTAATCCTTGCCGGATTAGTCGGCACCTGCCGCTTAGCCTTGGAGGCCCACGAGCCGCGCGACCTGTACGGAGGCTATTTGGTGGGCTTCGCCACGCAGTTTATCGCCTTGCGCATCATTTTCTGAAGCCACGCGCTACTTCCGGAAAAAACTTTCCATTTTTTTATTCCTCCTGTAAAAAGACGGCACCCGCCCCGTAGATTTTCTTAACTTATCTTAACATCAAATTGCAAAACCCATGTTTTGGAAAAAAATCGGTTGGTTGCTCCTGATCATTCCGTTGGTTTCATCGACCCTACAGGCGCAACAAGAGGGTTCCGGAGGGCGCCAAATTTTCAGCATTTACTTCGGTGGCGGAAGTTGGTACATCGACGCCGAGCAATCGGTGGAGCTCAGTCAATGGCTGGAAGGTTTTCCGGATATTAAAAATTACTCCATCAGCATTCACGGGCATACCGACGATATCGGCAGCGTAGCGTACAACCAAATGCTGGCCCGTCGACGCTGCCAGGCCACCCTGCGTAAACTCCTGGAAGAAGGCATTCCGCGTGACATCATCCATATCGAAGAGTTTGGGGAAAACAACCCGGTTTACGATAACGCCACCTGGGAAGGCAAGCTCAAAAACCGACGGGTAGATGTGATCATCCGGCCCATGGTGATGTAAGGCTTATTTAGCCCGGATCATGCATGAATTCATCTACTGCGAAGCCAAACTGCCCGCCCTGTGAAATACCGCAGGCAAAGCTTCCCTTTATTTCACAGGGCGGGCAGTTTGGCTTCTCGTGACGAAGAACCCATGCATAATCCAGGTTAGAGCTTATTTGGATTTTGGAAAAATCCGGGATTGCTCTAACTGAGAAAGTTTATTCGGCAAAATCAGCCTATTGTTAGATGAAAGTTGTGTTTGAATCGATAAATGCGTAATTTATGTCGACGAACATGATTAAACCTCATCGAACATGAAAACACTCTCTTTTTATCTCGCCATTGGCTACCTCAACATCAGCGCCAACCATGCAAAACGGCGGTTCACGGCTTCCGTAGAACAATTTGAAATTACCGAATTACTACAATCTTCCGCGATTACCCGCTTCATGCTGCTTTTAGCCCTCGGCGGGCTCGTATTGTGGATGTTTTATCTGGTAGCTGTTCTTTTGATGTACCTCAATCGGAGCAGTGCCGGCGCAGGTGCTTCGAAGAAGGCATCAACCGCCAACCTTACCCTTCCCCATCTATGGGCCAAATCTGGGCGCGGAAACGGGGCTGTGGTCAAAGAACTGGATAGCCCTCCCACTTGGTACGCAGCGGCCGGGCATTCCGCCGGGCCTGAGAAGCCTGCCCGCTCCACCGACCGGAAGCCTAACGGTCGTGGATAGTCACTCCCATTTGGCCTAAAAATATTTTTTACCCGGACTTTGTGTCGAATAGGACAATAGTTCCTCCCACTAAACTTATTTGGCTGGCGAAAAAATTCGTTTCTTGCTAAGGATAAGGGGGCTTTCCCGGTTGTGAGATCGCTAATTCCTCCAACTGGCCCGTTTTGAGCAAGCATACGGTGTTGTCATGGCAAAAGTATTTCGGATTTGTTTCGCCCTGGTTATAAGTTTTCTCTGTGCTGCCGGCAACCCGATCGGCGGCGTCAAGGAAGCTTACGAAGCGCATTATGAAGGCGCCTTGCATTTTGCGGAAGGCAACTACGGTAAAGCATTGCGTTTATTTAAACGCGCTCATGGCCGGGTGCCCGGGAATTTTCATTTTGCCCTCTCCCTAGGCCTTGGGTTGGGGTGTACGGGTGAGCCTTTTGAAGGGCTGAAAGTCATCCAGCGTGGAGAAAGTGCATTAAAGCCGGAGGATGCTGATTACCGGCACATGCTTGCCACCCAATCCATTGTGGAGGGAATGATCTACTGTTTCGGGGGCGTCTTTGATAAGGCCATACCTTCTCTGAAGCAGGGTGTTGAGCTACAAGCCCCCTTTAAGGAGCCCCGGGTTTTGAGCGCTACATACAATGCTTTGGGGTACGCCACCTTCATGAATCAGGGGCGTGGCTCTGCATCGCATAACGGCTTGCCCGAGCATTACCACGTGCATACCCGGGATCTGTTGCGGGCCTTGCCATTTTTTGAGCGGGCGTTGGAGCTCAATCCGGAAAACGCGGCGGCGCAGGTCAATAACCAACGGCTATCCGATTCCCTGCGTCAAAGGGCGCGAGATTTCTCGCATTACGCCGCTCCCGGGGAAAAACGCAAAAATTCTTATCGCAACGCCCCCGCCAATATCGCGGATAAGCTCGCCTTTGAGGAGTACGACGAGCTCGTATTCCTGCTCGACATCTCCGGTTCCATGGTCATGGAGGATGTGGTGTGCAAGGGCGCCGACCGCTTTTCGGTGATGAAAGAGATGCTTATGGCGCTGCTGAATGATCTGAAGCCGGAGCAGCGGCTTGGCTTGGGCACCATTGACGGCGATTGCGGAAAAGATCCCAAACACTGGATTCCGGTAGGAGCGATTGACCGGAAGGCCTTGCGGACTAAATTCCGGTTCCTGGCACCCGACGGAACCACTCCCTTGCTGGAGCGTCTGGAGGCTTCCACTGGCCTTTTTTCGGATAGCACGCAGGCGAAGAAATCCATTTTTCTGGTCAGTGACGGCGCCAACATCTGCAACGTACGGGGGCTGGATATTTGTGAATGGGCGAAACAACTCACTTCCCGAAATATCACCATCAATATCCTTACCTTCCTGGACACCAATTTTGAGAACACCGACGCCTTTGCGGAATACTCCTGCTTAAGCCACGACACCAACGGGCGGATCCTGTACATCGATAATTACCGCTGCGGCCTGAAACAGTATGATTTTGAAATGGTTGAGCACTGCAGTTTCACCCTTCCCGAAATGCAAAAAGTAAGTTGCTGGGGGCCTTCAGTTAAGGAGCTTTGGGCCTTCTTTCCGGAATGAGAGAGGCTTGCCGGTTGAATGGGGTGCGGTAAGTAGATTACCGGCGAAATTTTGTCGATAAAGGGAGCGTTTATGGAATAATTCCGCGTATTTAATCCGGGTTAAAGTTGCCCTTTTGGACTAACTTGCTTATGATGACAAGGAACAAAAAACGGTTTAGATGTAGATTGATCGCATGCAATTAACACCATTTGCCAAACGCTTAATAATATTTCTGGCGTTCGTACTGCTGGGATGGTTAACGGGGCCGGTTGGCTGGGGAACTTTGTTGGGATTGGTTATCGCTTACCTTATTCCCGCCCGTTGGCTAGGTAAAGAGCCCATCAGTTCGCAGGAACAGAAAAGGCGACAGCGCATCCGGGAGATCAGTACCTTAAGTAGAGGTGTTTCTCCTATCGGCCCGGAATCTTTGATCCGGGATATTTTAGAAGTGATGGTGACGGCGCGCGTGACCTACGGCATCGAAAAGGAAATTCTGGACCGCATTGAGCGATGCGGCAGGCAGGCCATTGACCTGACCCGCTTACTACATTCCAGCTCCGATTTTGGAGGCTCCCATTTGCAAATCGCCTTTCAATCCATCGTTCGCAAACGCTTCGGCCAAACCGTTCATCACTACATGGAATTACCCGATACCCATAAAGAAGAACTTAAAGAAAAAATGCTTAAAGTACTCGAAGAAATATGCGGGGCTTTCGAAAAAATCGAAAAGCGCGCTAAAAATAAACAATTAGACGCCCGACAAGATCACCTCATCAATGCCCGGGTTTTCGTGGATATGGAGCGAGCGTTAATTGCGACGAGATAAGTCCGAACCCATTGCGGGTTTGGTCTTTGAGTCGAAAATTAGCCATTTTTTGATTAGA
>CAYWHT010000153.1:0-8341 GCA_964458135.1 uncultured Saprospiraceae bacterium
CCGAAAAAATAGCGGCGTCATATTTTCACAAATCCTGAGTTGTCAGACTATAACAAGATGCGGCAGCCTGCTTTGAGGCCCAATTTTTTTGCCAGGGGTGTTCCCGAATATCCTGCCGGCATGGGTAGGGGTTGTTTGTGGGAAAGATGGTTTTTAGTGCTTATTCCGAAAGGGAATGACATTAATATAATACAAATTCAACGCATCCGAATTCACTTCCACTATATCCAGATATTTGTCTCCGTTAAGATCAACCATTTTGATATCGTAGGTATTCAATGGCCTTTGGCTCAGGTCTTGCCGGACGAAGGATCTACCACTACCATCATTGACGTATATCCGGTTGGGTTCCCCTGAATTGCCGACTACGATGTCCGTGTCCCCGTCCTGATCATGGTCGCCAGGGTGCAGGCAGTAGGTGGCGTCTTCCAGGGTATCGAGGTCGATCTGTTCGCCAAAGCCTCCCTGGCCGTCCCCAAAATAGATCTGATTGCGCTGTTGGATATTGCCCGTCAGGATGTCGACCTGGCCATCCCCGTTGAAATCGGCGAGGGCGACGGTGCGGGTTTCGTCCTGGCCGGTTCCGAAGGGGATGCGCTTGCTGAAATCCAGTTGATCGTTCAGGTAAATGTAGTTTTGTTCCCGTTCCCGGTTGGCCAGTACCAGGTCCTGGTCGCCGTCTTTGTCTATATCGAACAATTCCACGTCGATGGTGGCGTCATCCTCCGCTCCGAACAATACGACCGAATCGAAATTTCCGGCGCCGTCGTTCAGGCAGATCTCGTTCTGAGCGCCCCGGTTGGTGACCAGAATATCCAGATCGCCATCCTGGTCGATATCGCCGATCGCCAGGTTCCGGGTGGGAGAGTAGCGGGCCCCGAAGGCGCCTTGCTCTTCGAACCGGCCCCGGCCGTCATTCAGGAAGATGCGGTTGGGGGCTCGGTCGTTACCCACCGCAATATCCAGGTCGCCGTCGTTATCGAGGTCTCCCAGTTCCGCGGCGTAGCTGGTAGACCGGTAAATGCCGAGATCGTAAGATACGGTGAAAGCCCCGTCTCCTGCATTGAGATAGACCTCGTTTTGATCGGGCCAGTGCCGCCCGTTGGCGATAATGATGTCTACATCTCCGTCATTATCGATATCGCCCTGGCTGATGGAGGCGGTGCGTTTTTGTTCTTTGCCGAAGGAGAAGCGGGTGCCGTTGGGGTTGAAGAAGCTGCTTTCCTGGGTGAAAGCAAGCGAGGGGGGGAGCCAAAGAAGAAGAATTAGAGCGGTTGATTTCATGTAGGTCATGTTATTAGCGACATTAAGTTGTAGTGGCAAATTTCTTTAGTAAAAGCTTATGGCGCAAGCTATGGCTCAGGTAGCAATGGGATCTATTTGGCAGGGCATCTGTTGCTGGCGCCGCAGCGTAACTATGCCGCTGCTAGGCAGCTGTGGGGTTGTGATGCTGCCTGCCCGTAGGCCTATGGCGCAGCCATAGGCTATTATGAGTAATTTAACATTTGCCCTTTACCATTCTCCCCAACAACCCCCAAATTTTACCTATCTTAGCAATTGATGCTGGTTCCCGAACCATTCGGGGCAAAAGGGAATCCCTGTGTAAATCAGGAACTGTACCCGCAGCTGTGATCTCCAGAGGGGGTGTAACCCCTCAGCCTTTCGGCAAAAACCACTGTCGGGCGCCCGTATACGACGAGCGCCTTACGGGAAGGGGCCGAACGGTGGAGTCAGTCAGAAGACCTGCCAGGATCAATGCGTCATTTTTGCTTTCGGGCTAAAGGCAAAGTGAGTTATGGGTCCTCAGGTCTGTTCGTGTCGTCAGCTAGGGTAAGTGTATCCTTGGGCGCGCGCGCATCCCTTTCCTTGCTTGGCGAGAATAGCCTGCTCGCCAAGATAGCTTCCCGTACCTCCTTTTCTCTGTTTCCCGCCTTTTGCGCCAAAAGCAAATGACCCAAACAAAAAACATTTGCATGGCGAATCCTCAGACACGTTTCTTCTTTCTGCTTGTTCTGCTGCTTGGCGGCGGCGCCCTTCCCGCCCAGGAATCCTCCCGCGTGGCCGATACCGTGCTTATCCCCGACGTAGTGGTTTCGGCGGTGCGCCTGTCGTGGGATCGCATCGGAAAACATACTCAGGTGCTGGATTCCCTTGCCGGTTTGGGACTGCAGACGCAGAGCCTTACCCGCGTGCTGGAAACGCAAACGCCCGTCTACGTCAAAAATTACGGCCCCGGCCAACTGGCTACTTCCTCCCTGCGGGGCGGGAGCGCACAACATACGGCGGTCTTGTGGAACGGGCTCAATTTGCAAAGCCCACTCCTCGGGCAAATCGATTTTTCCCTGCTACCCGTCAATTTCTTCGACCGCATCCGGCTCGACTACGGCGGCGGCAGCGCCCTCTGGGGCAGCGGCGCGGTGGGGGGCGCCATCCACCTCAACAATGAGGCGGCTTTTGATGAACCATTGCAACTCAATTGGGATGGTCTCTTTGGCAGCTTTGGCGCGCACACCCACCATTTGAACGTGCGGGCGGGCAGTGAGCGCTACGCCCACAGCACCAAGGTCTTTTACCAGCGTGCCGACAACGATTTCCGCTATACCGACTTTACCGGTCGGGAACGCAACCTCCCCCACGCCCAACAGGAACAGACCGGCGTACTGCAGCAACACGCCTGGCGAATTAATAAAAGACACCAACTCGACGCCAATATTTGGTACCAGCAATCCGACCGCAACCTGCCGCCCACAAGCGTGCAGGATACGAGTGCCGCCCGGCAAGACGACCGGGCGCTGCGCGGTATGCTCAACTACCAATGGCGTGGCGATGCTTTTCAACTCCGGGCGCGAGCGGCCGGTCTGCGTGAGCGACTCAATTACGAGGATCCGCTCGCGGATCTAATCTCGGAATCCGCTGCTACTACCGCTATCGGAGAGGTGGAGGTCCTCCTCCCCCTCAACAACCAACACCAACTTCACTTCGGCCTGCACGGCGCCCGCTATTGGGCCACTTCTTCGAGTTTTACCAGCCGGCAGGAGCAGCAACGGACCGCGGGACTGGTGATGTACCGGTTTACGGGACCGGATCAAAGGTGGCGCGGACTACTGAGCCTGCGTCAGGAGTGGGTCGATGGGGAATCGGTTCCCTTTTTGCCCTCCCTGCGATTGGAATGGCTACCCCATCCTTCGTGGCGTGTCTACGGAAAAACCTCCCGCGATTTTCGGTTGCCCACCTTTAACGATCTGTATTGGAACCCCGGCGGCAATCCCGCCCTGCGTCCCGAACGGGGTTGGGGCCAAGAGGTCGGAATACGCTGGCAAAAGGGGGTCAGCGGATGGCGGATCGAAGCCGGAGCCAACGCCTTCACCCGCCGCGTGGAAGACTGGATCATCTGGCTGCCCGGCTCGAATTACTGGTCGCCCGAAAACGTGCGCAACGTCTGGAGCCGGGGCATCGAACAACAACTCGCCCTGAATGGCGCGCTGGGCCCCGTCAGCTTGCGCTTCGACACCCGGTACCATTACACCCGCACCACCAACGAGGCGGGCGGCGATCAAAATACCGGCATCGAGGGTAAACAACTCATTTACGTGCCCCGCCACCAATGGCTGGGCAACCTGCAAATCAATTACCGCGACTGGCAATTTTCCTATCACCACCGCTATACCGGTGAGGTCTTCGTGCTGGCCGATAATTCGGAGGCGCTACCCGCCTTCCAGGTGGCCGATCTGGGTATTGGAAGAACCTTTGATTTCGCAGGAGTACGGGGGCGGCTCACCGGCCGGGTCAACAATCTCTGGGATCGCGATTACGTGGTGGTTGCCAACCGGCCCGTGCCGGGGCGCCACTACAGTTTGACGCTTCAACTAAATTTTAATCGATAAACATGCAACAAACTTTTACGCCACACTTATCAACCCTGTTTTTCACTTTGCTGGCACTGCTTAGCGCCGGCAACCTTTTCGCACAACGCCTGGTCACTTTTGAAAACTTTACGGTTCCGCAAGACAGCTTTTTAAACGGTCAGGACACGCTCGGCGGCTTTGGGAATGCCTACCTGGAGCTTCCCAGCACTTACGATACGTCTTTCAACTTCTGGGCTTCCGGCTGGGCGCTATCCAATAAGACCGATAGCGTAACTTCCGGTTTCACCAACCTGTACAGCGCCAAAGCGGCCGGTGGGCATGCCGGTAGTGCTACTTACGTGGTAGGGCAGCAAAATGCCGTTTTGCGATTCAAGCCCGGCGTAGCCGGTCAGACCGTGCAGGGCGTCTACCTTACCAACGGCACTTACGCCTACAACAGCATGCGCGATGGGGATCAGTTCGCCAAACCATTTGGCGGACCGACCGGTGAGGATCCCGATTTTTTCAAGCTGGTCATCCGGGGGTTCCGGGGCGATACGCTCGCAACCGACAGCGTGGAGTTCTTCCTGGCGGATTACCGCTTCGAAGAGGATAGCCTGGATTTTATTCTGCGCGATTGGAATTACGTAGACCTCACCCCCCTGGGCCCGGTAGATAGCCTGCAGTTTACGATGCGATCCTCCGATGTGGGCGAATTCGGCATCAATACGCCCCTGTTCTTCTGCCTGGATAATCCGGTGATCGGAGTACCGCCGCAGCAGCCCGAAAACGGCATCACCTTCGAAGAGGATTTCCTGGGAGTGGATACTTTTTATAACGGTTCCGACGGGACGGACGGTTTCCGTAGCGGTCCGGTATTCTTTTCCACGGTTTACGATACGGCTTTTGGCTTCTGGGCATCCGGCTGGGCCTTATCCAGCAAACTGGATAGCGTCACCTCCGGCTTTACCAACTTGTACGCCGCAAAGGCGGGCATCGGCGCCGGTAACTCCCCGCAGTACGCGGTCGGGCAGCAGGGATCAATGATTAAGCTGGACCCCGGGGCGCAGGGCAGCACCGTCAACAGTATTCAAATCACTAATGGCGCCTACGCCTACAACAGCATGCGCGATGGGGATCAATTCGCAAAACAATTTGGCGGGCCTACCGGTGAGGATCCCGATTTTTTCAAACTGACGATCCGCGGTTTCCGCGCGGGCGCGCCTACGACCGATAGCGTGGAATTCTTTCTGGCGGATTACCGCTTTGCCGAGGACAGCCTGGATTATATCGTCCGCTTCTGGCAAGAAGTGGATTTAACCCCTATCGGCCCGGTGGATAGCCTGCAGTTTACGATGCGATCCTCCGATGTGGGCGAATTCGGCATTAATACCCCATTGTTTTTCTGCATCGACAACCTGCGCCTGGATTTGACGACGGATGTGGAGGCTGTTGCCGGTGCCGGGCAGAACCGGCTTCACGTTTATCCCAACCCGGCAGTAAACTGGATTACGGTGGATAATCCCGCAGCCCGGAGCGGCAATGCCCGCCTGGAATTGTACGATATGAACGGCCGGCTGCTTCGGCAACGGCAAATGAATAGCGACCGGGAGCGGGTTAAGCTGCAAGCATTACCCGCCGGGACGTATTTGCTGCGCTGGTCGAATGGCCGGGAGGCGGTAATGGAACGGGTGATTAAGAGGTGATTTTAGAATTGGGTAGATAGTAGAAGGTAGAATGCCGCAGCATCCCCAAAACAGGCTGCTCCTCTGGAGCGCCAAGCTATCTTTAGCGCCTATCTTTTCTACAAACCGGCTGCACCTACCGGTGCTCGGGAGTTTTCAAAGTTTAAGGTTTAAGACCCAATATTTCCCTCATAATCATAGGGTTGCAAATCAGATGGCACAGTTGTTTGAACAGTCTCTTTTAACACGCGATTCGCATTATCATCTACTTTCTACCCTTGAACCCATTGCGGGTTTGGTCTTTGAGTCGAAAATTGCAATTTGGAGGCCAACTACTAAACCCGCAATGGGTCCATTATTGCACAGTGTAATTATCAACAAAACTATTCTCCATGCGGAAGTATCTATTCATATATCCCGTACTATTGTTCTTTACTGTATCGGCTTACGCCCAATTCCCGCTCGAGCCCATCCCGGCCGACAGTTCGGCTTTTGTGGGATGGGCGACGCAGGCAACGGTTGAGCGCGGTTACCGCAATATCGCCGAGCCGGATAGCGGGTTGGTGAGTGCGGGAATGCCGGAGATGGTCACGGGTGCGGCCGACGGGCAGATCGTCAGCCTGGGCGATGGCGGGCGGGCAACCCTGCAGTTTGCCTTTCCGATTGAGGACGGTCCGGGACCCGATTTTGCGGTCTTTGAAAACGGTTTCGGCAGTGGAGATGGCTTCTTTTTGGAGCTGGCTTTCGTAGAAGTGAGTTCGGATGGAGAACAATTCGTACGTTTTCCGGCCACTTCGCTGACGGATACCAGTGAACAGATTGATGGGTTTGGATTACTCCGGCCGGAGCTGGTGAACAATCTGGCCGGGAAGTACGTCGCCTTTAACGGTACGCCTTTCGATCTGGCGGAGCTGGCCGGCGCCCCCGGCTTAGACATCGGCGCGGTTACGCACGTGCGCGTGGCGGATGTGGTGGGTAGTATCGATTCGGCTTACGCTACCTACGACCGGGAAGGCCGCGCCGTCAACGATCCCTGGCCCACGCCTTTTCCCTCCGGTGGTTTCGATTTGGATGCGGTAGGGGTTATCCACGAAAACCGGATGACGACCTCCACGGAAATAGCCGCTCCGGATACCTGGCAGGTATATCCTAACCCCATACGGAACGGTGAAGCCCTTGAAATCAAAGGGTTACGCCTGGACGGCTGGCAATTGTTTGATGCGGCGGGGCGGTTGGTTTTGGAGGGTGGGGGATTGCAAGGGAGGTCTACCTTTACCCTGATGGCGCCCCGGGCCGGGATGTACTTTTTTCGGGGATTTCGGGATGATCGGTTTTTTGTGCGGCGGTTGGTGGTTGAATAGTATTGGTTGGTCGAAGGGGCTGCATGCCTCGAATTGCCTGAAAAATTTCGAACATGTTAGGATCCTGGCTTACGAAGATGTTACGCTCCTCCGGAGCTGCAAGCAACCGTCTTTACCGGAGAAGCTACCAATGTGAATGGCCCTCCGGGCCTTTCCAATCTTAAGCCTGATATTTAGACAGGGTTTTATTTACCAAAACAAAGCACATGCCTATTACCACCAATAATAACATGCCTCCTGAAAGATGCGTGGTCAGACGTGCTTCTCTTTTATTCCTATTGCTCCCCATCCTACTGCTCATCAGCTGCTCGGAAAACGATCCCGGTGAACCCATAGGCCCGGGAAACGATGCCTTCAACCCCGGCGAGGGGGTCTTCATCCTCAACGAAGGCGGCTTCAACTTCGGTAATGCCGCGGTGGATTACTACCGTTTTGACGATCAAATTCTCCGGCGGGAAATCTTTCGGGAAGCGAACGGACGGCCCCTGGGCGATGTCCTGCAATCCATGCAAATTATCAGCGGCATGGGGTATCTGGTGGTCAACAACTCCAACCGCATTGAGCGGGTAGACCCGGTAAACTTCGAGCTGATGGGCGCTATCGAGGGGCTGAACTCCCCCCGCTACCTTGCCAACCTGGATGGGCAAACCGCTTTCGTCAGTGATTTCAAAGCCGATGCGGTGAGTGTATTGGATTTGGAGAACCTGACAACTACCGGACAAATCTCCCTGCCGGGATGGTCGGAAGAACTGGTCCTCCTGGAAGGCCGCCTCTTCGTCACCATTCGCGATAGCGATCAAATTTACGTCATCGATCCCAACAGCCGCCGGATTACCGACAGCATCGAGGTAGCGCCCCAACCGAGCGCGCTGACCATCGACGCCGACGGCCGCCTTTGGGTCTACAGCACCGGCGACGAACCGGCCGGAGTAGCCGGCGCCCTCACCCGCGTCAATCCGACGAGTTTGCAAATCCAATCGACCGTCCCTTTACCCGATTTCGCCATCGGCGGCTGGCCCCGCCTGACGATCAATCCGGCCGGAGATACGCTTTATTGCATCAAGGAAGATTTGTTTAAGATTCCGGTTGATGCTTCCTCCTGGCCCGGTCAAGCTTTCCTCCCCGCTAACGGGCGGACGCTTTACGGCCTCGGCATCAACCCGGATAATGGGGAGGTCTATCTTGGTGACGCACGGGATTTTCAACAGCGTGGGCGGGTGTTTCGGTATGGTGCGAATGGGGCGCCCATCGATACGGTTACGGTGGGGGTGATACCGAATGGGTTTGTGTTTTTTTGAGTTGTGAATGGTGCCCGTCCTCCTGCGTCGGCCGGGTAAAAATAGGGCCGCTCCGGTGGGTACTCTGCTTTAAAATCAATACTTCGAAACGCGGTCTGAAAACTGGGGTATGCCAGGTTGAAGTAGTCGCCAAGGTCAGTCGTCCTGCAGAA
>CAYWHT010000154.1:0-1722 GCA_964458135.1 uncultured Saprospiraceae bacterium
AAGCTAAAAAGAGCAAGTCAGAATTCACAAATTTTGGGTTGTCAGACTATAAAAGGGTTGTTCGGCCGGATCATCCATCCGTTTGAACAGCCTTTTTATTTATAGGCTGCCAAGTCAGCATTCACAAATTTTGGGTAGACAGATTATAACCCTACGCAAAACTCCTGTTGACTAAGTGCGTTTTTTTTCGCATAATGCACCAGTGCCTTAACCAACACATAAAACTAATCGCCTCATGACCACGCACAAAAAACACGCGGAACTCGCCCGTCCGCACCTCGGGCAATTCGGTAGAAACGAATGGGCCATCCTCGGCATGCCCTGCGGTGACATCAAACAGCTGGCCGCCACCCTCAGTCAGCGCCTTTCCCCTTACTTCAACCTGGCCTACCTGGACGCCGATCACCAAGATGCGGATGCCGGCGCCAAGCCCAATGGCGTACTGGGTAGCGGCGCCATGCTGGCGTATACCGACAAGATCGACTTTCACCGCTTTGATCGCCGGGGTAAACTGACGCCCTTCCAGATCCGGCAGCAGCTCATCGACCAGGACGGCATCCTCGTCAACGGCAACCACTTTCCCGCGGGCCGGCAGATCGTGGTGCTCGATCCTCGCAAGGAAAATTCCCTGCGCAAACGACTCAGCCAACTTACCGATGTGCAGCTCATCCTCTCCACCGAAGCCCAGCGCACCCCCTACGACTTCCTCAAGCGCCACCTCGGCGAATGGGAACAGGTGCCCATCATGCCCCTGGAAGACATCAAAGGCGTCGCCAACTTCATCGGCAACCGGCTGGAATCGGCGGCGCCCGAACTATTCGGCCTGGTGCTGGCCGGCGGCCACAGCAAACGCATGGGCCAAGACAAGGGCCTGATCGACTACCACGGCAAAGCCCAACGCGAACACGCCGCTGACCTGCTCAGCCAATTCTGTAAAAATACCTACATATCTTGCCGCCCCGATCAGGTCGACGCCATTAACAGTGAATACCGCGCCCTGCCCGATACCTTCCTGGATCTGGGGCCCTTCGGCGCCATCCTCTCCGCCTTCCGCTCTTTCCCCGACAAGGCTTGGATGGTCATCGCCACCGACTTGCCGCTGCTGGACGAGCATACCCTCAAACAACTCAGAGCCGGTCGTCATCCATCAAAAGTAGCCACCGCTTTCCACAGCCCGGTCACCGACTTTCCGGAGCCGCTCATCGCCATCTGGGAGCCGCGCAGCTACAGTACGCTGTTGCAATTCCTGGCGCAAGGCTATTCCTGCCCGCGCAAAGTGCTGATCAATTCGGAAGTCAACCTGCTGGAACCAGATAATCCGGAGACACTGAAAAACGTCAACCATCCGGAAGAGCTGGAGGAGATTATTCAACGCATAAAAAAATAATGGCGAAGGTGGAATGGTGAAGGCAAAGGGGTGGAACATCCACTGTTGGACCTTCACCATTGTCCATCATCCTCCACTCACCGGCGGGATCAACACCACTTCATCCTCCGATTGAAGTTCGTAATCGTCATCCACGTATTCGCTGTTGACCGCGATGCGCAGAGAGGCCAGTTTTTCGAATTCGGGAAAGCGCCGGGAGAGTTGCGCCTTGAGGTCCTTTACCGGAAGGCCTTCCGGAAGCTCAAGGGAAAGCGTGTGGCCGCCGATGATATCCTTGGCGATGCCGAAGGCAAGGATTTGAATGCCGATTTGGGTGGTTTTTGATGACATATCGC
>CAYWHT010000154.1:1732-8316 GCA_964458135.1 uncultured Saprospiraceae bacterium
TATCGCACGAATCTTTTTTCTTAACCCGCATTAAACTTACAAATTTTGTGGAAAGTGGTTGTCCGTTCGTCGAGTTGATGTTCGGGAAAAGCCCGTATTTTGCGGGTTTTAGGCTTTTGTGGAAAAAAATGATATTTATCCTCCTTTAAGGGGTAGCAAGACTTTATAAAATTTTATAGCTTTATCCAAAATTTTGCGCCCACCTAGAACTCAGATCTTTTCAACTTGTTCCCGAGGAAGTAGCCATGGAGGTAAGTCGACCCTAAAGAGGGGGCGACAGCGAAAAAGAACAACATTTACGCCCTTGAGTTTCAGAAGGTCTCCTTCTAAAAGTCCGTATTCGACATTTGTGTGGATTGATTCGACGCGCCGTATTGACTTTTAAAGGAAAAGGGTATAGCTTTGCGGTCGCTTTTTTCGCAGGCTTCCGTTTAAAGCCTTGATAATTAAGGATTTACGAACATACGAACATATTCCAAAACCAGCTCCCCCCCAAGCTTAAAAACTGGGGACGCGGGTGTCAAAGCCCGTGACATTGTTGTAATCTAAACCATGAACCGATGAAAATCCCATGGACGTTAGTCGCCATACTACTGGCGACCGGCAGCCTGTCGGCTGCTGCCAATGGAGGTTTGTCGACCACTGCCTCAGTTAACCGGGTTGCTCCAATCGAGACCCGCATTTGGAACGCGCAGACGGAAAGTCTGGTTAAGGAGCGCCTGGCGCGCCTGGATTTGCCTTTCGAAATGCGCCCTACCGACCGCGTCATGTCGCAAATCAAACGCTACGTGATTGCGGGCTACCGCGACTCCGAAAAAATTATCGGACGATCGGCCCTCTATTTTCCCATTTTCGAGCACTATCTCGGCCAGTATAACCTCCCTCAGGAGTTGAAGTATTTGCCGATGATCGAAAGCGGCCTCAAACCGCGCAGCCGCTCCTATGTCGGTGCGGTAGGTTTGTGGCAATTCATGGACATGACCGCCAATCAGTACGGCCTGACCATCAATACGGTGGTCGACGAACGGCTCGATCCTTACCGCTCCACCGAAGCGGCCGTCCGCATGCTTTCCGATCTGTACGATCAGTTTGGTGACTGGTCGCTGGCGCTGGCCGCTTACAACTGCGGCCCCGGCCGCGTGAAACGTGTCCTGGGCGCTAATTCCACCAAAGCTTTTTGGGAAATCAAAGGGCAGCTACCGCAAGAGACGCAGCGCTACGTGCCGGCATTTATCGCCGCCGCCTACGTAGCCAACTACTACCAGTCCCACAACATCATCCCCGATTTTCCGAGCCAGAAGCTGCGCAATACCCGCACCCTGCTGGTCAAAAACCGGGTGAGCTTTACCGAAATCGCCGAGCGTACCGGCCTCGACCGCCAAACCATCGCTTACCTCAATCCGGGATACACGCGTTACGTGGTGCCGGGCGCCCGCCACGGCAACTACCTGATCCTGCCCAAAGAGGAAGCGCTGAGCATTCGGCAGTGGTTCTGGGAAAAAGCAACCTCCGGATCCGCTCAACTTCCCCAGGATAAACTCAAAACGACCTACACCGTAAGAGAAGGTGAAGACATCGAGAAACTGGCTACTTTATTCCGCTGTAGCGTGGAAGACATTATGCAGTGGAACGGCCTGCAGGAACCGGAAGTCGTCGTAAACCAGGAAATCGTCGTCTTCCTCTCCAAAGCCTTTGCTTTTAATCGCGCCTAAGCTGACTAATCAGAACTTTCCGGTTTCTCAGCTTTTCGACCACAAAGAGCGGGTTTCGCCAAAAATATCGCGGCGCCCGCTCTTTTTTTGTTTAGTTTAGTAGCAAAATCAAAAGACTCGCTACGAATGCTAAACCTAAAATCTATTCTGACACTGCTTCTGGTCGGGCTAGGGCTGAGCGGGCTTAATGGACAAACGCGTCCCGTTTATTTTTCTGATTACCCCTGTTTGAGCCCCGACGGCGCCACTATCGTTTTTGCCTTTGAAGGTGATCTCTGGAGTGTTTCCTCCGACGGGGGAACTGCCCGCCGCATCACCGCCATGGAGGGCATCGAATCCCGCCCGGCCATCTCTCCCGACGGCCAATGGCTGGCCTTCACCGCCACCCCTTACGGCAACGCGGATATTTTCGTTATGCCGCTGGAGGGCGGGGAAATCCAGCAGCTGACCTATCACGAGGCCGGAGATGAATTATCCTCCTGGGAATGGGATAGCGAGACACTTTACTTCACTTCGTCGCGTGAAAACCGGATGACCACCTATACCGTATCCCGGGATGGCGAAACGCCCCGACGGCTCTATCCGCACTACTTCAATACCGTACATAACGTAGTCACCCATCCGCAAACCGGCGCCGTCTATTTTAACGAGAGCTGGGAAAGCAGCACCTTTACCCACCGCAAAGGCTACAAAGGCGCCTTTAATCCCGATATCAAATCCTACGACCCCAATAGCGGCACTTATACGGAGCATACCGAATACGAAGGCAAAGACTTTGCGCCGACCATCGATCGCAACGGCCAGCTTTATTTCCTCAGCGACGAGCACAACGGCGAATACAACATTTACACATTTGACGAAGGCGGGACCAAAAAACGGCTGACCGGATTTGACACTTCCGTACGCCGCCTGCAGGTAAGCGCCAACGGCAACCACATCGTCTTTCAGAAAGACTACCAGATCTTCATCTTCGATACGGCGAGCGGCAATAGCCGTAAGGTGGGTATCCAGGTCGTGCGTAATGATGATCTGACTAAAGCCAAAGATTTTGAAGTGCAGGGCAACATAACCGCCTTTGCGCCTTCCGGCGACGGAAAAAAGTTGGCTTTTGTTTCCCGGGGTGAGCTCTTTGTTTCGGATGTGGAAGGCAAATTTGTCCGGCAGATCCCTACCGCGGCCGACGGCCGGGTGTCGGAAGTCAACTGGATGGCCGATGATCGCACCCTTCTATTTAACCAAACCGTAGGCGGTTACCAAAACTGGTTTACCGTCGACGCCCAGGGCAAGGATCCGGCCAGGGCTTTGACGGACGATCGGCAAAACAACCGGCAGCTCACCTTTAACAGCGACAAAACCAAAGCCGTATACCTGAGCGGCCGGGAAGAACTGCGCCTCCTGGATGCCGAAACCCTGGAAAGCACCACCCTGTTACGCGAAGAACTCTGGGGCTTTTACAACGATACGCCGCTCTTCGGTCCCGACGATCAACATATCCTATTTACCGCGCACCGGGATTTTGAGAAAGACATCCTGGTCTATGACCTGGAAACGGAGCGCTTGCGCAACCTCACCGAAAGCGCAGTTACCGAGACAAACCCCCGCTGGTCGGGAGATGGCAAGTATCTCTATTTTATCTCCAACCGTACCGAGCCTTCCTATCCTTACGGTTTACAAGACTCCCGTATCTACCGCATGCCATTGCAGGCTTACGATAGCCCCTACCGCTCCGAAAAATTTGAAGAACTATTTGCCGAAGAAGAGAAGGAAGAGGAGAAAGAAAACGGAGAAGAAGCGGATGGGGAGGATGATGAAGAGGAGGCGGAAAAGACCGAAATCACCATCGACGAAGAAGACTTGATGCTGCGCCTGGAGCAAATCGGGCCGCGATTCGGAAGGCAACTCGGGCCTTACGTTATCCAGGAGGAAGAAAAAACAACGCTGCTGTACGCTTCCAACCACGACAAAGGCCAATACGCTTTGTGGAAAACCACCATGGCGCCTTTTGAAGATGAAAAAACCGAAAAGATCGAAGGGGTCAACGGTGTTGGCTACGACATCCAAAAAGGGGAAGAGGATTATTTTGTATTGGCCGGCGGCAACCTCCACAAACTCAACCTGGCCGGTAATAAAGCCGAGAAAATCGACATCAACTACACCTTCTCCCGCCGGCTGCGGGCCGAGTTCGAACAAATGTTTGAGGAAACCTGGGCCAATATGGAGGAAAACTTCTACAATGAAACCTTCCACGGCCGCGACTGGCCCGCCATACGCGACCGCTACGCCGAATTTCTGCCCTATCTCAACAACCGTAACGACCTGCGGCGCCTGCTCAACGATATGCTCGGTGAGCTCAACACCTCCCATTTCGGCTTTTATTCCAATGGGAAAGAAGAGTCTACTTATTATGGATTCCGCACGCAGGCTACCGGCATCCTCTTCGCAGATGATGATCCCTACCGGGTGCAGCGCATCGTACGCCACAGCCCGGCCGATAAAGTCGGCATCGATTTGCAGCCGGGAGATCGCTTGGTGGCGGTCGGTGGCCAGACGGTGGATCCCGAACAAAACCGGGAATCTTATTTTGCGCACCCCAATCGCCAGGAAGAATTGCTTTTGACTTTTGAAAGGGATGGCGAACCGCATCGGGTACGCTTACACCCTGCTTCATATTCCAGCATCCGCAGCAATCTGTACGACGAATGGGAGGAGGCCTGTCAGCAACGGGTAGACGAGCAAAGCGAAAAGCGGGTGGCGTACGTTCATATGAAAAATATGGGAGGCGGCTCGCTCGATCGCTTTATGCGGGAGATGGTGTCGGAAGGGCGCCGACGCGATGCTCTTATTCTCGATTTGCGGTACAATACCGGTGGCAACGTGCACGATAAGGTATTGCGATTCCTGGCACAGGAGCCCTATCTGCAATGGAAATACCGGGGAGGAGAATTGTCTAACCAATCGAACTTCGGACCGGCAGCCAAGCCCATTGTACTCCTAATTAACGAACAAAGTCTGAGCGATGCCGAGATGACGGCCGCAGGTTTTAAGGAACTGGAATTGGGCACCATCCTGGGTACGGAAACCTACCGCTGGATCATCTTTACCAGCGGTAAAGGACTGGTGGATGGCTCCTTCTACCGCCTACCTTCGTGGGGTTGTTACACCCTGGACGGCCAAAACCTGGAGCGCACGGGTGTCAGTCCAGATATCTACGTCGATAATAATTTTAAACACCGGCTGGAGGGAGCGGACCCGCAACTGGACCGGGCCATACAACTGGTCCTGGAGCAGTTGAATTGACGGGTTGCCGATTCTTTTGGGGGAAAAGCAAAACATAGGTGGGGAGGATTTTTATTTTTGCCGTGCCCGAAGCACTATGAACCCATTACGATTACCCTAACATACAAGATTTTTCGCCCGGTGCAACGGCCGGGAGCGATACAAAACGAAAAATAACTACATGCTCGCCTACATCAATTGGAACGTTTCGCCGGTTATCGTGGATTTGGGGCCGATCAGCCTGCGTTGGTACGGATTGTTATTTGCCGCCGGGTTTTTGGTCGGTCTGTTCATCGTGCGCCGGATGTTTTTGGAAGAGCGCAAGCCGGAAGAATGGCTCGATAAGGCTTTTATCTACATGGTGGTCGGTGCGGTAATTGGCGCGCGTTTGGGCCATGTCTTTTTTTACGACTGGCCTTACTATAAAGATAACCTGTTGGAGATCTTTCAAATCTGGAAAGGCGGGTTGGCCAGTCACGGTGGCGCCATCGGCATCATTATCGCGTTGTGGATTTATTCGGCACGCGTAACCAAACAGTCGATCCTTTGGATACTGGACAAAGTGGTGGTGCCTACGGCTCTGGCGGGCTGTTTCATTCGTTTGGGCAACCTGATGAATTCTGAAATCCTCGGCCAGGAAACCCAGGTAGCCTGGGCTTTCGTTTTTGAGCGGGTGGACGATACGCCGCGCCATCCCGTACAGCTCTACGAGTCGATCAGCTATCTGCTCATTTTCTTTATTCTCTACCGCTTTTATTGGTATACCAACGCCAAAGAAAAGCCGGGCATGGTTTTCGGCTTGTTCCTTACCCTGGTTTTTGGGGCCCGCTTCTGGTTGGAGGCTTATAAAGCGAGCCAGGGAGGTTTTGAAGACGCCTTTAACGATGTGCTGAGCACCGGCCAATTGCTGAGCATCCCGTTTGTCTTGATCGGGCTGTTTTTCGTCTTGCGCCCCATCGGTAAACCCGAAGGTGGGCTCCAGCGGAGAAAACCGGTCATCCCCAAGCAGAAGAAAAAGAAATAACCCGGGTTAATAAAATGAACCGTTTCATGATCATCAATCTTTTATTGCTTATGGCCGGGCTGAACTGGAATTGCGGCAATACCAACGAATCCGGCGGCGGCTACGAACGCCCCGATCCCAACTACCGGCTTCCTTACCATCTCCGGGAGCCCAACCTTTCCTTTGAATTGGATAATGATCTCGAGGAAATATCCGGCCTCACCCTTTCGGCCGACGGCAATCAGCTGGTGGCCATCCAGGACGAAGATGGCCTACTTTTCTTCCTCAATAAAGAAACGGGTAAAATCGAACGGGAGGTGGAATTCTGGAAAGACGGGGATTACGAGGGGGTCGAGTTTGCCGAGGAGGATTACTACGTCGTCAAGAGCTCCGGCACGCTCTACCGGGTACGCCGGGCCGTTGAAGACCGGCTGAGCGTGGAAAAGTTCAACGATTTCCTCGGGCAAAAAAACGACGTGGAGGGGCTCGCCTATGACGCCGCCAACCGCAGGCTCCTGCTGGCCTGCAAGGGAGACGCCGGGGAAGGCGACGATTACGATTTTAAAAAGGCCATCTACGCTTTTGACCTATCC
>CAYWHT010000155.1:0-4028 GCA_964458135.1 uncultured Saprospiraceae bacterium
TAGCTACGCGCTGCCGCTGCCCCCCGGAAAGCTCGTTGGGCTTGTGTTCCACCCGGTCGCCCAGGCCCACGGCGTCGAGCACTTCGCGGGCGCGGTCTAATCGCTTGGAGCGGCTAATGCCGCCGTATACAAGGGGAAGCGCCACGTTTTCCAGCGCGGAGAGGCGTGGCAATAGGTTAAACGTTTGGAAGACGAAACCAATTTCCTTATTGCGCACCTCCGCCAGGTCCGCATCCGTCATAGTGCTCACGTTGATTTCGTTGAGGATGTAGGTGCCCGAGGTAGGCGTATCCAGGCATCCGAGCAAGTTCATAAGGGTGGACTTACCCGAACCGGAAGGCCCCATGAGGGCTACGTATTCATTGCTGACAATATCGAGATCCACGCCGCGCAGGGCGTGAACTTGGGTGGCGCCCATCACGTAGGTTTTGGTGAGCTCTCTTACGGAAATTATTGCAGACATAGGGTATTGATTCGTTATTTGTTAATCACTTTGGGCACCTTAAAAAAGACGCCGTCGGCATCCGGAGCGTTGCGAAGGGCCTCTTCGCGGGCGGTTTGTCCGCGTACTACATCCGGCCGCAACGCATTGGCGGGATTGTTGACGTATATCAAGGGCTCCACGCCTTCGGTATCCAGTTCTTCCAGCTTTTCCACCATGGATAAGATCTTAGTGAGATCTCCCATTAGCGTGTGGCGCTCGGATTCAGATAATTTTAAGCGGGCCAATTGTTCGAGTCGGGAAATTAAAGGTTCGTCTACGGCCATTGTAAATAATTCGAAGTTTGGTTAGGTTTAATCGCCGAATGTCGGATTTGCATTGGGAAATACAATCCGGAAGCTTAACTTCGGGTTTTTCTTTGCCTTACAATTAATAACGATAAATGTATGGAAAAGAAGCCTGCCCCGCAACCATTGAGACATATCGCTATTGCCGGGAATATTGGCGCCGGTAAAACCACCCTCTCCGAAAAACTGGGACGCCATTTCGGATGGGAAATCCAGTACGAATCGACGGATAACAACCCTTACCTGACCGATTTCTACGAAGACATGCAACGTTGGTCGTTCAACCTCCAAATTTTTTTTCTCAATAGCCGGTACCAACAAATCCTGAAAATTCTGCAAGGCGACAAAACGGTCGTGCAAGACCGCACGATTTACGAGGATGCTTACATCTTCGCCCCTAACCTCCACGACATGGGCTTGATGTCTCAGCGCGACTACCACAACTATTTCGAGCTCTTCAAGACCATGACCTCGCAAATTCGACCGCCCGACTTGCTGATCTACCTGCGGGCCAGCATTTCCACCCTGGTCGATCACATCCAGGTGCGCGGCCGCGATTACGAAGGCAACATGAGCCTCGATTACCTGCGCCGCCTCAATGAACGCTACGAAGCCTGGATCAGCAACTATGAAGGCGATCGCTTGTTAATCATTAGTGCGGATGAAGTAGACTTCGAGAACAATCCCGAAGACTTGGGCGAAATCATCAACCAGGTTCAAGCGGAACTCCACGGCTTGTTTTAGGGCAGGGGCTGCTCCGGGGCGGGTGGTCGGCGCCCTAAGACTTCCCGAATGAAATCGGGCAACAAATCTCCTAGTTCGCTTCCGGCCAACACCAATATCAGGGCCAAATGAAAGGCGATCGTCAGCAACAAGGCTTTGGTCCGGCGCCGCCGGGCGGCCCGCTTGGCTTCAATCTGGTACATAGGTGAGGGGTTTTGATTTGTTTTAAGCCTTAAACGCTGGTACGGCCCAAGCTATTTTATCCGCCCTTGTTAAAGAAAATCAAAGGCATGGTAAAGGACGCACTCAATGAATTACAAACCAGCAACGCCACCCTGGTTGCCGTTTCCAAGACCAAACCCGTGGCGCAAATTATGGAACTCTACAATACCGGTCACCGGGATTTTGGCGAAAACCGCGTACCGGAACTCACCGAAAAATACGGGCAACTACCCCAGGACATCCGCTGGCATTTCATCGGCCACCTGCAGCGCAACAAGGCCAAATACATCGCTCCTTTCGTCCATCTGATCCATTCCGTAGATAGCCCGCGTCTTCTGCGGGAAATCAACAAACAGGCCGCCCGCTCGGAACGCAGCATTCCCTGCCTGCTCCAATTCAAGATCGCCCGTGAGGAAACCAAATATGGCTTCGACCTGCCCACCGCCCGCGAATTGCTGGGTAGCGAGGATTTTAAAAGCATGCAAAATGTAGAAATCCGGGGCGTCATGGGCATGGCCACCTTTACGGAGAATCAGGACCAGGTGCGCAGCGAATTCCAACACCTCAAAGCCATCTACGACCAACTCCAAAAAGAATTTTTCGCCGATCAACCCGCTTTCCGCGAGATTTCCATGGGCATGTCCAACGATTATAAAATCGCGTTGGAAGAGGGTAGTACGATGTTGAGGATCGGAACGCTATTGTTCGGGCCGCGGGATTAGGATTTGTCAGGGAAGGTATTTGTTTCTCGATCCGGGTCCCCGCCTGCGAAGCTCCGCCCCCACCCCTAAAGTCAGGTTTCAATGTGTCGCTCCTACGGAGCTCCGTTCTCTGATTGGGGCATGTTGCTACCAATATAGTCGGCCCGCTGGGCCTTTCTAACACGCGTAGAAAGCCTTCAGCTGGCGGCCCATCTCCCCCCAGGTCTTTGTGGTCTCGGTAGTCTGAGTGGTTTATGGCCTCAGAGAGCCAAAAAGTCAGCACAGCAAATAAGATCTTAGTGCCCTGAGTGCCTGAGTGGTTCCCAAAAAGTCAGCACAGCAAGCCACGAAAACACTCAGGTATTTAGTGCCTAGTCTCCGGAGCAACAAACCACAATTTTTCTCACCAACCGCAATTCGTCGGCTTTCAGGTGTAGCAGGTACAGGCCCGCCGGCAGATTGTCCAGTTGTAGTACGCCCTGTTTTCCCGGGAAGGCGGCTTCGCGCATTAGCTGGCCCTGCGCGGTGGTGAGCCGGCAGGAAAAGCCCGCGCGAGCTGCTTCGATCCACAGGCGTTCGGTGGTGGGATTGGGATAGATGCGCCAGCCGGCCCCGGGGTCAACGGCTTTGGCGGCTACGGTCTGCTCGGCGGGGATGTCGGTTTCGTACAGGCCGATGCCGCCGCGCTGATTGCCAACCACGATATCGAGGAAGCCGTCACTATTGAGATCCGCCAGGGCGGGCCGGGTGCGAAAGCCTTCCCGCAAACCGCCCGCCGTATCGGCGAGCAGCGTAAATGCGCCATCGAGATTGCCTTCGATATCGCCGTACCATTCCAGGCGGCCCGCCTCGGTGCCGGTGAGGAGTTGCAGGGCCCCATCCCGGGTAAAAAAAGCCGGAGCACTATGCCCGAAGATGTTCAAACCCGGCACGCGCGTATCGACCTCTCCCAGAAAAAAACGGTTGGGAGACTGCTCCGGATCCCCTAAAAAAGTAGGATTACCCGGTGTTCCCGTATTCGGGAAATAGTTGATATTGCCGTTGCGCTCCCCGACCACCAGGTCTTCGAGCCCGTCCGCATTGAGATCAACGATCTGCGGCGTAGCGGCTTGCCCGACATCGATGCCCATGTAAGCGAACTGCCAGGGGCCGAAGCGCAAGGGCTTACCGGGGCCCGCTACGTTTTCGGCGAAGAAGAGGCGGCCGTTTTCTTCGCCGACCACGATATCCTGATCGCCATCCTGATCGAGATCACCGAAAGCGGGGGCGTAGCCGTAGTTTTCCGGATTGAACTGGCTCATGCCGAGATAGTCTTCGTCTACCAACTCAAAGCGAGGCCGTTCGGCGCTACCGGTATTTTCCAAAAGGAACAGACGGGCGTCCCGTCCTCCCCGGGCCTGAAAAAAACTGAAATTTCCGAGGACGATATCCGGCAGGCCATCCGCATTGTAATCGACGATGGCCGGGCTGGCGCCGGTGCCAAAGTCGAGCATTTCGCCGACCAGCAAATCATCCCGGACAAACGAAAATTCGGGCGCTGCGCCGCCGGCCGTATTTTCGAGAATTCTGCCGGGCAGTGGCAGGACGTGTCGA
>CAYWHT010000155.1:4038-7228 GCA_964458135.1 uncultured Saprospiraceae bacterium
AATACCAGAGCACTTCTTTGTCTTCGGTATTCTGATCTCCATTGGGAGCGGCGAGCAGGTCGCGCCGGCCGTCATTATTGACATCCAGATAAAAGGCGGCGGGAAAACTGGGGATATTGACCGGCCGCGTCGAAGCCGGATAGGGCACGGTTTGCTCCGCCATCCAGGCCCGATCGCAATCCCCGCCGTTGTGCAACAAGTTTAGATTATCGAAGGATATGTCGCCGAGTAAGAGTTCCACATCCCCATCACCATCCGCATCGAAGGAGAGTAAGGTAGAGCCCGCGTGGCGAAATTGCACTTCTTCATCGCGCAGCCGGGTGGCGCATTCGCCGGGCGCCGGCGCCAGATCGATTTCTTCCGACGCCCCGCTTTCAAAAAAGCCGCCCCAGCAACGATCCACCAGGTGGAAGAGCAGGCTGTCGCGCCCATACCCCATCTCTACGGAACGGTTTTGGTAGAATTCGACGAAGCCCCCGGCGGCGGATTCAAACGTCAGTACGTCCAGATCGCCGTCGCAATCCACGTCGTCAATGGCGGGCAGATCGATATTGCTGACGAATAACAAACTACGTTGGCCGCTGCTGAGGCGGAAGGGCAGCAAATCAAAAGGCCCTCCGAAGCGCACTTTTTCAAATTCCAATTCCCCCGATACCCGCCGCCCGTGGTACACCACCACGCCACTGACGCCCGGCACATCCGAAAAAGCGAAAATGTCGGGAATACTATCACCATCGTAATCACGCAGCAGCGCCCACTCATCCAGATCCGGAAAAAGATCCTGGTATTCCGGCGCATAACGAAAATTCGGTGTTCCTGCGCCCCCCTTATTGATAAAAGGGAGTAGCTTATGTCCTACCCGGTCAAAGACCAGCAGGTCTTTCAAGGTATCGGCGTTGAGGTAGAGCGAGGATACCTGGGGGCTGTTCAGCCCTCCCGCAAAGGGGTGCGCCAGGCGTTCGCCCGCTTCTATCGCGCTGGCCGGAAGAGGCGTCCATTTCTGGCCGTGTAGCGTACACCAGAGCAAAAGGAAGGTCACCGTTGAGAAGACAATATTTTTCATGTGGGCCTTTTTGGCAAATTCGATTTTGGCGGTTTTTTGAAATCTTTGTTACTTCGTCTGCTGTCCTGGATCGGACGCTAAGTAACCCGGTTAATAAACAAAAAAGGAGGATGAAGCATCTTCGTCTATTGCTGATTATTGTCCTGTGTTGTACAGGGCCCGAAGTTTTTGCCCAACTCGATGATTACAAGCTCCGGGCCGACGAACCGGATCAGTTAATTTTCCAACAGGGGCAACTTACGGAAAATGTAGACATTGAAATTAACGGTGATTCCATCCCCTTAAATTTTGTCGGCGGGCAGGCCTTATATTCCGTGGAGATTGAACCCGCCGGCAAGCTCTATTTAATCGAACACGCGGATAATGCCTACCGGCTCTATCATCTGTCGGAGAGGCGCGGCGGGCAGCCACGGCTGGTGCGCCTTCCCTTCTGGTTGTCCGTGCTGCCCCCTTTAATCGCCATTGGGCTGGCGCTGGCGTTCCGGGAAGTGATCGTCTCCTTGTTTATGGGTATCTGGGCCGGTGCGTTCATCGCGGGGGGCCTGCGGATCGATTCTTTCTATTACTTTTTTCTCAGCTTATTCCAGGTCGTGCAAAAGTACGTTATCATTGCGCTTGAGGATGCCGATCACCTTTCGGTCATTGTTTTCTCCCTGCTGATTGGCGGAATGGTGGCCATCATTTCGCGCAACGGGGGCATGGCGGGTATTGTCAACATCTTATCCCGCTATGCGCGTTCTACGCGTAGCACGCAGTTTATCACCTGGGTTCTGGGCGTGGCGATATTTTTTGATGATTACGCCAACACCCTCATCGTGGGCAACACGATGCGCTCGGTAACCGACCGTTTTCACATTTCGCGAGAGAAGCTGGCCTATATCGTCGACAGCACGGCCGCTCCGGTGGCCGCCGTGGCTTTCATCACCACCTGGATCGGCGCCGAATTGGGCTACATCGGGGATGGCGTCGAGAACCTGGAAGGTTTCGACTTTGGGCTTTCCCCCTACGCTATTTTCGTGCAGTCTCTGCGCTATTCTTTTTACCCGATTTTCACGCTGGCCTTCATTCTGATGCTGATTTACACCCGCCGCGATTACGGCGCCATGTTTTTGGCGGAGCGCCGGGCGCGTTCCACCGGCGATGTGTATTCGCCTTCCAGTGAGATTGCCGAGGGGGGCGGCATGGAAGATCTCACCCCCGTGAAGGGGGCGCCGATTCGTTGGTACAATGCGTTTTTCCCGGTGTTGACGGTCATTTTGGTCACCATTTTCGGTTTGCTGGATACCGGGTTTCAGGGTACTTACGATAGCCTTTTGGATCAGGATTTGGCTCCCGCCAACCAAAGCTGGTCGGCCGTTTGGAGCGCCATGCCGGCCATGTTGGAGGGCGAATCGGTATCGGCGGTTCGCAAGCTCGGCTTATTGATCGGCAATTCTAATTCTTACGTAGGCTTGTTGTGGGGCTCACTTTCTGGGGTGTTGCTCGCCGTCATCATGACGCTGGCGGGCCGGATCATGAAATTGGAGCCCACCATCGGCGCTTTGATGACCGGCTTGAAAACCATGCTGCCGGCGGTGCTTATCCTGACCCTGGCCTGGTCTTTGGCGGCCACCACCGAGGAGCTCAATACCGCCGAATACCTCACTTCCGCCCTCGGCGACCGGCTCAATCCCTTTATGGTGCCCCCCATCATCTTCATCCTGGCGGCTTTTATTGCCTTTTCCACGGGTTCGAGCTGGAGTACGATGGCTATCCTTTACCCCATCGCCATCCCGACCACCTGGTATGTTTGTCAATCCCAGGGGTTGGCTCCGGATATCAGCCTGGAAATACTGCTCAACGTCATCGCCGTCGTACTGGCCGCTTCGGTCATGGGTGACCACTGCTCCCCTATTTCGGACACCACCATCCTCAGCTCGCTGGCTTCCGATTGCAACCACATCGACCACGTGCGTACGCAATTGCCCTACGCTCTGACCGTAGGGCTGGTCAGCATTACCGCCGGAGGTCTGTCTACCTTCCTGGGTGGCGGCTGGCTCATCTCCGCCTTTTTGCTGTTAGTGGGTTTGGCGGTATTGTTGGGGGTGGTGCTGCGGTTTGGGAAGAAGGCGGAGGAAGAGTGAATGG
>CAYWHT010000155.1:7238-8316 GCA_964458135.1 uncultured Saprospiraceae bacterium
TGCCTCGGCCGGGTAAAAATAGAGGTCGTCCCATGGGGCCGGATATAGATGGTGCGCGAAATACTTCCCCCTCGTGGATACCCTTCTTAACCCAGATTATGCATGGGTTCTTCGTCACGAGAACCCATGCATAATCCGGGTTAAATCTCCTGCAACAACTTGATCTTCCGCAACAATTTCAGCATCCTTAAATTCAGGGTAGCGCTGGTGTTAAAGAATTGATCATTGACCAGGAGCCAGTTGTCCCTCAGGCTTAGTGATTGGATGTTATCGAAGGTGAGAAGGCGGGATTTGTGCAGGGGCGCTTTCCAGTAGAGCGCGCGGTCGGTCATGGCGAAGCCGGCGCCCAGGTTGCCCAGGGGGCTTTGATCGACGATAAAAAAGATGGTTTCCCCTCTACTCGCAAAGAGAAAAGACTGCCCTGCGTTGCGCATTTTCTCGGCGGAAAGTTGGAGAAAATCGGCGGGAAAGTAGACCCGGTCGATATCCTCTTTGAGTTGGAGGTAATCTTCAATCAGCCTGGAGAGGCGGATTTTTTTCCAGGGCGCTTGCTGGTGTTGCAGGATGGCCTCGTTGAGCGTCCCGCGGTTGAGAGAAGCGCAATGGTGAATGAGAAAATAGTCGAGCAGTTCTTCGAAGCGCAACGCCACGAGCGCGCGCAAGGCGTCGGCGCTCATGTGGTTGTCCTGATTCATATCGGAGATGGCGGCATCCATCTGATCGATCCGGCGGTCGACGACTTCGCGGAAGCCCGACTCGTGGAGGAATTCCCAGTATTCGGGAATGCGTTCGGCCCCCTGCTCTTCGGTGATCTGGCGGCGAAAGATCCACTGGAAGCGCTCCCAGAGTTGCGGTTGCAGCGGCGCCTTGGCATCGAGGCGTCGCTCCAGGCGCCGGGCTTCAGCGAGGGCCGCGCCACAATTCCAACAGTAATTGGCCTTACGCGGCAATTTGGTTCCACAAATAGGGCAACGAGGCATAAATCTGGTGTATGTCGGTAAAGAACTTTGCGCGGTAAGCTTTGTTATAGTCTGACAACCCAAAATTTGTGAATTCTGACTTGCTCTTTTTCCGCCTT
>CAYWHT010000156.1:0-8293 GCA_964458135.1 uncultured Saprospiraceae bacterium
GGTTGCGGTATTCGAGATGCTGGAGCATCGAGCTGTCGATGGTTTGTGCGGTTAGCGCGGTGGCGAGCCACAAGCAGACCAGGAGGGCCGCACAGGATCGCCAGGGAGTCGCATGGTGATTCATATTCGTATGATTTTTGAAAATAGATGGACACGGAAGTTAAGAAGAAATGGGCGGGGGTGGGTAATAGAAAGTGTAAATTAAGGTTGGCAAGCCCTTAGTGCCCTAAGTGGCTGAGTGGTTCCAAAAAAGTAAGCAAAGCCAAAAACATCAGCGGCCATCCCAACCATCTACCTATCCAACCAAATCCAATCACCCTACCCCTCCAAAATTTCCAAATTTCTATTACTTTAGATGTTCCCACGAACATACCGAAACATCAGCGTGCAGGATCGCCCCCGTTCGCGCCGCGAATGGAAACCGGGATCCCGGCAACGCTTCATCTCGAGAAGCTCCCTGCTTACACACAGCGTGATCTATTATCCAAAAACTTTTTTGCATAACCAGTCGTAACCTAAAGCCATGCAAAGCCAATTCATCACCAGATTCCTCATCATTTTGCTACTCCTCGCCGGATTCGGGCTATTGCTCTCCGCCCAGGAAGTCGACATGTCCGTCTTCCACGGCATGCAGCCCCGCAACATCGGCCCCGCCGGCATGAGCGGGCGCGTCACCGCTATCGACGTGGTGCTGGAGGATACCGATATCATCTACCTCGGCGCCGCCGCGGGCGGCCTGTGGCGCTCCGAAAATGCGGGCCACACCTGGACACCCATCTTCGAAAACGAGCTGGCCGCTTCCGTCGGCGACGTCACGATTTTCCAAAAAAATCCCGACATCATCTACGTCGGCAGCGGCGAAGGCAACCCGCGCAACAGCCAGAACAGCGGCTGGGGCATGTTCAAAACCATCGACGGCGGCAAGACCTGGCAGCACCTGGGCCTGGAACAAACCCGCCAAATCCACCGCGTGATCGTGCATCCGGATAACCCGGACGTGGTTGTCGCGGGCGTCACCGGCGCCTCCTGGGGCGACAGCGAACACCGCGGCATCTACAAAACCACCGATGGCGGTAAAAACTGGGAACAGGTCCTTTACATCAATGACCGCACCGGCTGCGCCGACCTGGTCGTCGATCCCTCCAACCCCAACCGCATGCTGGCCGCCATGTGGGAACACCGCCGCTGGCCGTCCTATTTCAAGTCGGGCGGGGAGGGCTCCGGACTGTACCTTACCGTCGACGGGGGCGACACCTGGAAGCCAGTGACCCAAGGGTTGCCGAAAGGCGAAATCGGACGCATCGGCCTCTCCTACGCTCCCAGCCACCCGGATATCGTCTACGCCTACGTGGAATCCAAAGAAAATGCAGTCTACCGCTCTACCGACGGGGGCTATACCTGGGAACGCCGCTCCGGGAAGGGGGAAGATATCGGCGGCCGGCCCTTCTACTACGCCGACATCTACTGCGACACCAAAAACGAAAACCGCCTCTACAGCATTGCCACCGAGATTACGGTGAGCGAAGACGGCGGCAAAACCTGGTCGGTCTTCGCCCCCGGCAACCAAATCCATACCGACCACCACGCCTGGTGGAGCCACCCGCAGGATCCCGAATTCATCATGGTGGGGCACGACGGCGGCTTCAACGTCACGCACGACCGCGGCAAGAAGTGGTGGTTTGCCGATAACCTGCCGCTGGCGCAATTTTATCATATGCGTGTGGATAACCAAGTTCCCTACAACGTCTACGGCGGCCTCCAGGATAACGGCTCTTGGCGCGGGCCCAGCCAGGTGCGTTTCAAAGGCGGCATCCGCAACCTGTACTGGCAACGCCTCAGCGTGGGCGACGGCTTCGACGTGGTGCCCGATCCGCTCGATAACGACTATGGCTACACCATGGGGCAGGCGGGCAACCTCTTCCGCTACCACGCACCCTCGGGCCAGCTCAAGCGCGTGAAGCCCGTACACCCGGAAGGGGAATACCTGCGCTTCAACTGGAATGCGGGTATCGCCATCGATCCCTTCGACCAAAAGACCATCTACTACGGCAGCCAGTACCTGCTCAAAAGTCCGGATCAGGGGCAGAGCTGGGAGATCATCTCCCCGGACCTGACCACCGACGATCCCGAAAAGCAAAAATTCCTGGAATCCGGCGGCCTGACCTACGACGTAACCGGCGCGGAGTTTTACACCACCATCATCTCCATCGCGCCCAGTCCGCACGAAGCAGGCGTCATCTGGGTCGGCACCGATGACGGGAACGTACAGCTCACCCGCAACGGGGGCGAAAGCTGGATCAACCTGATCGACAACTTCCCGGGCGTGCCCGCCGGCAACTGGGTTGCCCAGATCCAGCCCGACCAGCACGAGGAAGGCGGCGCCTTCGTGGTCTTCGACGACCACCGCCGCAACAACTGGGAGCCCTATATCTACCACACTACCGACTACGGCAAAAGCTGGGAACGCATCGTGGATTCGGAAGATGTGCGCGGCTACGCCCTCTCCTTCGTGCAGGATCCCGTGGCGCCGGAGCTTTACTTCTGCGGCACGGAATTTGGCCTCTACGTCAGCTTTGACGCGGGCGCCAACTGGAACGAGTGGACGAGCGGCTACCCCACGGTACCCACCCAAGATATGGTCATCCACCCGCGCGACCACGATCTCGTCATCGGCACCTTCGGCCGCGCCTTCTGGATCCTGGATGATATTCGCCCCTTGCGGGAAATGACGCAGGAGGGCGTGAGCAATATCATGGAGGAGGATCTCCATCTATTCCCCGTACCCCCCGCCTACCTCGTCAACATCGGCGAATCGATCGGCTACCGCCACGGCAAGGTGGGCGATGCCTACTTCAACGGCGAAAACCGGCCCTACGGTGCGCTCATCACCTACCACCTCAAGGAGGTAGCGGAGATGGAAAAAGATCCGGATAACCCCCTGGCCGGCAAGGTCAAAGTGGAAGTTCTGGACGATAAAGGCGATCTGGTGCGCACGCTCTACCGCGACGCCAAAGCGGGCGTCAACCGCTTCAACTGGAATCTGGAGCGCGACGGGCTGCGCTTTCCCACTCAGGCCAGGCCGGAAAAACCCCAACCCCCGCGCGGCGGCAATGAAATTGTACCCGGCGATTACCGGTTGCGCATCAGCTACAACGGTCAGGAGGCGGAAGGCGCCGTGGAAGTGCGCAAAGACCCCCTCTTGGAAATCACGCAAGAAGAGATGGAAGCCAAAGACGAGATGATCGTCCGCTTACGCGAAAGGGTGCGGGAAGTCACGGCCGTCATGGACGAGATCCGCAATGCCGAGGCCGACATGCAATTCGTCCGGCAAAAGATGCAGCGCGAGGGCAAGCTGACCGAAGCCATGCAAACGGAAATGGAAAAGGTGGGCGAGGAACTGAAGGCCTTCAAAGAGCGCATCGTCTCCAAAGACGTACAGGGCATCTATCGCGATCCGGAGGTCATCGTATCCCAACTCTACCAAACCTCCTACCTGCTGGATAGCCCGCTCGTCGCTCCTTCCGATAACCAGCGCCACCAACTGGAATTGACCGAGGCGGCGGTAGAGGACCTGGTGCAGGACTTCGAGGCTTTCCAGAGCGGGGATTATGCGGAATTGCGGGAAAAGGTTAACCGGGATTTAGGATTGATGGACTAAGTACACTGTGTAATAAGATGTAGCGCGGACCTCCACATCCAAGTTGAAGTACATCCAAAAATTCCTGGTCGGCTATTCCCAAGCCATCTACCAAGGTAAGCACTACGGCGTATCCCGGTCGGATTACAACGGCGGTAAAAGCACCAAACTCTTTGCCAAAGAGCTCGGTGGTTCTGATTTTATCAGTTTTAATCCGGATTAACTACTATCATACGGCAGGTGGCGGCAGGCTCAAACCTTGCTAGATGCCCGAGCAAAAGGTGTTGGATTTCTTGCGCGAGAGCGTACCCCCTGAAACAATGGCCACCCGATATGGAAGGTGGTGAACATTAGGGTGGGTCTTTCGAGTTAAGAAGGCATAACCGCTGAAAGCCCGATGTCACCATGGATTTAACCCTGGCTATTCCGTTGTTTTTCGTTGCTACCGTTGTCATCGCCATTGCCGGTACGCGCCTGGCCCGCGCGGCCGATCAGCTGGCGGACTTGACGGGCCTCGGAGAGGCTATGCTGGGCGCGGTATTTCTGGGCGGGGTGACTTCGCTGCCCGGCATCATCACTTCGGTGGTGGCGGCTTACCAGGACCACCCCGAACTTGCCGTGAGCAACGCCATCGGGGGTATTGCCGCACAGACGGTTTTTCTTTCCGTGGCCGATATCGCCTATCGGGATGTCAACTTGGAGCACGCGGCCGCTTCCTTTGCCAATTTGATGCAGGGGGTCTTGTTAATCGCCTTGTTGTCAATGGTGCTTATCGGGACTACCGGGCCCGAGCTGACTTTCCTGGGAATTCACCCCCTATCTCTGTTATTATTTGCCGCCTACCTGGCCGGATCGCGCCTCATCGCCAAAGCCAAAGAACGGCCCATGTGGCGGCCCCGGCAGACGCGCGATACGGTGAGCGATGTCCCGGACGAAGAAAATATCCAGCAACTCAGCTTAAAACGCCTGCTGTTACAATCACTGGTATTGGGCGTGTTGGTAGGGGCTGCTGGTTACGCCGTAGCGGAATCAGGCATATTGATTGCCAATCGTACCGGTTTATCCGAGAGTTTTGTCGGGGCGCTGCTGACGGCCGTCGCCACTTCCCTGCCCGAGCTCATCGTTTCGGTGGCGGCGGTACGGCAACGCGCGCTCACCCTGGCGGTCGGCAACATCATCGGCGGCAATGCTTTCGACCTGTTATTTATCGCTTTCGCGGATGTAGCCTACCGCCCCGGCAGCATCTTCCACGCCCTAACCGATAGCCAGATTTTTATCGTGGCGCTTACGATGCTCATGGTCAGCGTGCTCATCCTGGGATTGCTGCACCGGCAAAAGCGCGGCATCGGAAGGATCGGCTGGGAGAGCTTTTTAATTATTGTGTTGTATGTGTTGGGTAATGCGTTGTTGTTTCATAGTGGGTGAGTTTGGGGGCGCTAATGTTGCGAATCCAGTGACGCGATCTTTCTATAGTCCAACAACCCAGGATTTCGCTTCGCGTCTACTGCGTGGTGTGAAATTATGGCGCAGCTATTTTTTTGCTCGCAAGTCCGAAATTCTGACCGCAGAGTCAGAAATCACGAATTTTGGGTTGGCGGAGTATAACGGTCCCTAAGCTTGGTGGCTGCGCAGCCTCCCGGAAATCCGCCTGGCCATTGTCTTTCTACCCCCTATCTTCTACCACAGACTTCCACGATTTTATTAATTTAACGCAATTCCTATGTTTATGCTAAAATAAGACCATGAAACAGCTATTACCGATTGCTTTATTACTACTGATTATCGGCTGCAACCAGGGCCCGGAAACCCCGGAACCGCCCCAGCAAGCCGTACTGGATTCCCTATCCATGAAACATGCCCGGGCCTCGCTCGATACATTCCGCCAACTGCTTTCGATTCCCAATGACGCTCATTATCCGGAGGACATCGAAGAGAACGTACAGTGGTGTGAAGAAGCTTTCGGCGCGCACGGCTTCACCACCGAGCGGCTGGAAACCGAAACCGTGCCCCTTTTACTGGCCGAGCGCCCCAAGGAAGGGGCGGAACGCACGCTGCTGATTTATCTGCAACTCGACGGGCAGCCGGTGGATACCAGCAAATGGCATCAGGAAGACCCCTGGGAGCCGGTACTCAAAGAGCCGACCGATTCGGCAACCTGGCGAGAAATTCCCTGGTCGCGGCTCGAAGAAAACTTCAATCCCGAATGGCGCATCTTCGCCCGCGCCGCTTCCGACGCCAAAGGCCCGGTGGCCATGTTTCTGACCGCCCTGCGCGCCGCCGAGCAGGAAGGCATCCCCGTACAACCCAACTACAACCTTAAAATTATCATGGATTTTGAGGAGGAGCTCGGCTCACCCCACCTACCCGCCGCCGTGCGCGAGCACCGCGATAAGCTGGCTTCCGATATGCTGATTATCCTCGACGGGCCGCGGCACATCAGCAATGAGCCCACCCTCACCTTCGGCGCCCGCGGCATCGCCGCCCTTACGCTTAAGGTCTTTGGCCCGCGCTTGCCGCAACACAGCGGCCATTACGGCAACTACGCCCCCAACCCCGCCGTGCGCCTCGCGCAATTGATCGCCTCCATGAAAGATCCCGGCGGACGGGTGACCATCCCCGGCTTTTACGACGGCGTCGAATTGACCGATTCCGTGCGCAATATCCTGGCCCAGGTGCCCGACGATGAGGAACAAATCCAGCAGTCCGTCGGCATCGCGGCGGCGGATAGCGTGGGGACCAATTACCAGGAAGCAATTCAGTACCCTTCCCTCAACGTACGCGGCATGTCTTCCGGTTGGGTGGGTGATGAAAAACGCACCATCATTCCCTCCGACGCCGTGGCCGAAATCGACGTCCGGCTCGTGCCCGAAGTGGATCCCGAGCGCCTGCTTCGCCTCATCCGCGAGCACATCGAAGGGCAGGGATATCACCTATTGGAAGGCCGCGCCCCTACGGAAGAAGAACGCCTGGCGCACGACCGCCTGGCCTCTTTTACCTCTTCCATCTCCTACCAGGCTTTCCGTACGCCTTTTGATTCGGAAGTCGGGCTGTGGTTGGATCGCGCCCTGCAGCGCGCCTTCGGTAAAGAGCCTATCAAACTCCGCAACAGCGGCGGTTCCATCCCTATCGCGCCCTTCATCAACGAGCTCGGCGTGCCCGCCGTCACCGTGCCCACCGTCAACCGCGATAACAATCAGCACAGCCCCAACGAGAATATCCGGCTGGGCAATTACGTGGATGGCGTGCAGACATTCATGGCGTTCCTGACGGAGGAGATTTAGAAGGTTGTCCGCAGATTATTCTGATTCCGATGTGAAAAACGCCAGGTTTCTTTGATTCGCATGTCAGATCGAAATCAGTTTAATCTGCGGAACACTAAGCCCAAAGTACCGGAATGATGGCCACCTCACCTCAAGAAGGGGGCGGCTTACCTACGCATCAACAGCATATCCCCCGTCCCCCGGCTCGCCAGAAACAAATCCCCTTTTCCATCGCCGTTAAAATCGGCCATTTCGACGTCGAAGCCGCTGCCGCGGGCGTTGAGCGGGAGGATTTCCGACGTTGACTCGGTGAAGTTACCCTCTCCGTCGTTGAGGTAGACGCGGTAGGGGGTAGGCCCCTGAAAATCGTTGCGGTTGGAGTTAGAGGTAATGATGTCGAGGTCGTCATCCCCGTCCAGGTCGAAGAAATCGCCGTCGAAGGAACGGTCGTCATCTTTGGGGAGTTGCTGGAGGGTGACGTCGCGGAAGTGGCCCGTACCGTCGTTGAGGAGGAGGCGGTTTTGGGGAAGGGCGTCCTGGACGAAAGCTTGCACATTGGCGAAGAGGAGGTCGAGGTCGCCGTCACCGTCTACGTCTCCGAAGTCCGCTTCCCGGGTTTCTTCGGCTTCGGTGCGGTAGACGAGGCGTTGTTCGGATTCATCGGAAAAGACGCCGGCGCCGTCGTTGATCAGCAGGCGATTTTGATCTTCGTTGCCGACGATCAGATCGAGATCGCCGTCGCCATCCACATCGCCGAGCTCGACGTCCTGGGTGACGTCATCGCGGGTGGGCAGGCGCTGGGCGGTTTCGTCGCGGAAATGCCCGTCGCCGGTATTGATGAGGAGGTTGTTCTGGCCGTTATTACCGATGAGGATGTCCGGGGCGCCATCGCCGTTGAAGTCGGCCGTGATGCCGGCGTTGGAGGTGCCGGTGACGGGCAGGCGATCGCCGGCGTCGGAGAAGTGGCCGTCGGCTTCCTGGAGGTAGTATTCATTGACCTGATCGTCTTCGGAAACGATGACGATATCCAGGTCGTCATCCCCGTCAAAGTCGGCGAGGATGACGTCTTCGCTGTCGCGCTCACTCGTGGGCAGGCGGTCGCTGGCCAGCGTAAACTGGCCGGTTCCGTCGTTGAGCAACAAGATATTGGGCCGGAATTCGTTAGCGATGACGATATCGGGGTCGCCGTCGGCATCGATGTCGGCGACGCCGGCGTCCATACTCAGCCCTTCGAGGACTCCGGAGGGAAGGTTGGAGGTGGTACGGTCTTGGTAGAGGGGTTCGGTAGCCCCCTCCTGGGGCGGGTTATCGGAAGTACAGGCCGGGCTGGTATATCCCAGGGCTAGTACACTGTGTAATAAGTAATTTTGCGCTTTGGCAGTGTCTTTTGGCGAAA
>CAYWHT010000157.1:0-8292 GCA_964458135.1 uncultured Saprospiraceae bacterium
GCCATCTTTCCAATCGAATTGCTTAGTTCCTGGGGCTTCGGGAAAAAAATAGTTGCACAGGAACTTCGCTCCTGACGCACTAGTGCCTCGAGCTCCGGACAACGGAGCTATGCCCCCATGACAAAAAAAAGGAAAACCGGACAACTATCCGATTTCCCTTCAAACTCGTGGAGATAGGGGGATTCGAACCCCCGACCTCTTGCATGCCAAGCAAGCGCTCTGGCCAGCTGAGCTATATCCCCAGTATTTCCAAAGAGGACATTGACCCCTTTTTCCAAAAGCCCTGCAAATATAAAACAACTTTTGTTGCCCGCAAACAGGAAACCCAAAAAGTCCCGCCAAAGTTCCTCACATCCCGTATCTTCGCGCCAAAGCTAGCCCGCTATGGAAAAGATCACCGAGCAACCGTCGCCCTACCGCCACCTGGAACGGATGAGCGTGGGCGAGCTGCTGACCAACATCAACCGGGAGGACCAAGGCGTGCCCCTGGCCGTAGAGCGCGCCATTCCCGCCATTGAGCCCTTGGTGGAAAGCACCGTAGTGCGCATGCGCGAGGGTGGCCGCTTGTTTTACATCGGCGCGGGCACCAGCGGACGACTCGGCATCCTCGATGCTTCCGAATGCCCTCCCACCTACGGTGTGCCCGACGACTGGGTCATCGGGCTCATTGCGGGGGGCGACGGCGCCATCCGCAAAGCGGTGGAATTTGCCGAAGACGACGAGCACCAGGCCCTCAAAGACCTAAAGCAATATTTTATCAACCATCAGGATACCGTTATCGGGATCGCCGCCTCCGGCGCCACGCCTTATGTAGTTCATGGACTTAAGGATTGCCGCCGCGCGGGCGTCACCACCGGGTGCATCACCTGTAATCCCAGCGCTCCGGTAACCAAACATGCGGACTATCCCATCGAAGTGATCGTCGGTCCCGAATTTGTCACCGGCTCCACCCGGATGAAATCGGGCACCGCCCAAAAGCTCGTCCTCAATATGATCTCCACCAGCATCATGATCCGCCTCGGCCGCGTGCAGAATAACCGCATGGTGGATATGCAATTGAGCAACCAAAAACTGGTGGACCGCGGTACGAAGATGATCATGCACGCGTTGAAGCTACCCTATCCGGAAGCCCGGGAAAGGTTGATGCAACACGGAAGTGTGCGGCGGGTGCTGGAAGTAGCCGGTGAGAAGGAATAAAAAAAGATGGTGGCGGTGTCGCTACGGGCTTCATGCCAACCCCTTGTCACTGGGTCCATGATTATTTGGCCACTATAATGGGTACGTCAGCAGACCCAGAAATGACGCCACAGCTAAGAATGGGGCGAAACACTTGACGCAGCAACACAGCCCCCCACCCTTCGCGTCAATAAATCAGCCTTCGTCAAAAACATCCCAATCGGTCATGCCGCAACGGCTTGGCCGGCGCGCTGTTCAAGGTTTTTTAACCCCTTGCGCATCACCCTCGGAAACATTACCCGGATTATGCATGAGTTTTTCGTAGGGAGCGGCGCAAATGGCTGCCAGGCCTGGTCGCTCGCAGGAATGAGCCGCGCAGGCGTATCCCCAGATACGTTGAGCAGCGAATGACGAGGACGGCCAGGAATGGCGCCGCGTAATAGATCAATTCATGCATAATCCGGGTTAACTGCTTCATCAGGTGGCGCTCGCCCCGGGCTTGATAAATTGGCGGGGTTAACCGGCCACATCTTGCCCAGACTACCCGTCGGTCCACGCCAATGATCAACCCCTACCGCTTCGTAGGTACCGTATTGCTGCAGGCGGTCAAAGCCCTGCACCCGGCGCGGGGCTTTCTGGTTCTAAGCAAAGCCGCCCTACCGAAAAGCCGCCGGTTATGTCCCCGGCCGGACATTCTGGGGTGTAGCAAACTTATTGGAACGGAACAATTGCCGGATAGGTCTGCCTGGGATTCGCCATTTTTACCCGGCCGAAGCATGAAAACGGGCACTATTCTCCATTTCTTTCCGCTTTTGCCAACGCCTCCAAATACGCCCCCACAAACTCCTCTTTTCGCTTGCGCCGGTATTGCATCACCCAACGCGGGTGCGGCAACGGAATAATCTGCTCAAAAAAAGCGTGCCGCTCGTTCCATTTTTGGAAGTATTCCATGTTCTTCCCCCGACCCATACACAGGGCGATTTTAGAACTAACACCCCATTGCAACTGCTGCCGGAGGTGGTCCACAACGTGGGGTTCAACGGCAGTAGTAAGTGCTTTGCTGTCGTAGTAGTTGTAGTTTTTACCGTCCTTGGTAAATCCCAGCGGACAGAGGGAGGTAATGAAAAAATTGCGGTAAAAATCCACAACGCTTCCGTAGGCATGGATAAACTCGTAGACGAAAAGCGAGGATAATTCCGGCTTTTTGGGAAAAGGATTTTCGATACCGCATTCCGTCTCCAGGCGGATAGGGTCGGTAAAGGGTACACCCGTCACACCGGCGCCAAAGCGCCCCGGATTGATCCCGTAGATGCCCACCCGCGCCCGGCGATCGTCGTAATATTGGCGGTAAAACCGGGTCAGGGCCTGCAAGGTAGCTGCTTCATCGTAGGGATAGAGTAGTTCGATGCCCTCCGGCACCGACCAATCGGGCGACAAATTTTTATTAAAGCGGATGACGCGTTGAGCAAAGGTCATTGACACCAAATTTTGTATTTTACCCCCACTAAACACCACTTACACTATGCAGATCACCAAGGTAAGCTGTTGGCGGGAAAATCTGAAACTGACCAAACCCTACACCATTGCTTACCAGACGATCGAATACGTGGAAAATGTATTCGTCTACTTGGAGTTGGAAAACGGGCAAATCGGAATCGGAGCGGGATCACCGGCGGCCTTTGTGACCGGAGAAACCGTGGAGGATAGTCTGCAGGCGCTCGAGGAGCAGGCCCGGACCCAACTGTTGGGCAAAGATATTCGGCATTTTCAACTCCTGCTCAAACGCATGGAGGGATTGCTCTCGGGCCGGCCGGCGGCGATGGCGGCGATCGACCTGGCCCTGCACGACGCCTTCGCCCGCTTTATCGGCACCCCGCTCTGCGATTTATTTGGCCGCATGCACCACGGCTTTCCCACTTCGGTGACCATCGGCATTATGCCCATTGAAGAAACGCTGCGGGAGGCCAACCATTTCCTGGAACAAGGATTTAAAGTGCTCAAAATAAAAACTGGAAAAAGCGTGGAAGAAGATATCGCCACCTTCCGGCGCTTGCGCGAGGAACTGGGCTGGAGGGTCCACCTACGAGTGGACGCCAATCAGGGATACACGGTGGACGACCTAAACACCTTTGCCCGGGGCGCCGAAGAACACCGGGTGGAATTCTACGAACAACCCCTCCCCTACGGCCAGCCCGAAGCCATGCTCCAACTTCCCGTTGGCTTGCGGCGCCTATGTGCGGCCGATGAAGACCTGAAAAGCGTCAATGACGCGCTTCGACTCGCCGCCACCCCCCATCCCTACGGCATCTTTAACATCAAACTCATGAAATGCGGCGGCTTGCGCCCGGCCCTGCAAATCGCCGATATTGCCCAACGTAGCGGTATTGAACTCATGTGGGGTTGCAATGACGAAAGCATCGTCAGCATTACGGCCGCCCTCCACGCCGCCCTTGCCTGCCCGGCCACCCGCTACATCGATCTTGACGGAAGTTTTGATCTGGCGCACGATATCGCGCAGGGAGGGTTCGAACTCCATGACGGCTACCTGATCCCCAACGGCGCGCCGGGACTGGGCGTCCACTTGTTTGAAAAACCAACGATATGAGAAAAGAAAAAGCTATCGTCCTGACCAACGGTTTACTCGAAACCGAATTCGCCAAATCTTGCCACGGCCTACTGCGGGGCTCCGACCGCTACGAAGTGCTCGCCCTCGTTGACAATATCCACGCCGGCATGGATGCCGGGGAAGCGCTCGACGGCCGCCACCGGGGCATTCCCATTTACGCTTCCGTAGAAGAATACTTTGCACAAGCTGCCGAATATCCTGCCTGGTGTGTCGTAGGCGTGGCCATCGTGGGCGGGCAACTACCCGATGACTTCCGCCAGGATATCGCCAACGCCATCAAACGGGGGCTCTCCGTGGTCTGTGGCTTACACACCCTACTGAATGAAGACCCGCAATTCAGCCAGTTGGCTCGCGAAAACGGGGTGCAACTGCTCGACATCCGCCAACCCCGCCCCGCCAAGGAGCTGCAGTTCTGGACCGGAGAGATCTACGAAGTCGCAAGCCCAAAAATCGCAGTACTCGGTATGGATTGTGCAGTGGGCAAGCGCACTACCTGCCGCTTCCTAATGGAAATCTGCCAACAACACGGCATCAAAACCGAAATGATCTACACCGGCCAAACCGGATGGATGCAAGGTTATAAATACGGTTTTATCTTTGACGCCACCCTGAACGACTTCATTGGGGGCGAGATCGAAAATGCCATCGTCAATTGCTACCGCAACGAAAAACCCGATCTGATCCTGATCGAAGGGCAATCGGGCTTACGGGTGCCCGCCGGCCCCGCCGGCAGCGAATTTTTGATTTGCGGAAATGTCAAAGGCGTCGTGCTGCAACATATCCCCGGGCGCAAATACTACGAAGACACCCGCATCCCCCTCAAGGATATCGAGACCGAAATCAAGCTCATCGAGCTCTACGGGGCCGAGCTCCTGGGCATCACCCTCAACGGAGAAGGCCTCGACAGCGAAGAGATGCTCCGCTACCGCGATAAACTGCAACGAGAATTGCCCTACCCGGTAGTACTACCCATGGAAGAAGGCGTAGAACGCCTACTCCCCATCGTTCGCGATTTTATGGAACGCTCAACGGTCGATCACGGCAATGGCTTTGGCGGCTAACCCCAACAGACCGTCCGCTGATTTACGTTTTATTCCAGTGGGTAATCCTTAAATTGAGGAAAAATTAAACGCTATGACCCGAATGATCCTCCTGGGCTTTGCGCTGATACTAAGCGCCAACTTCTTAGCCGCCCAGCAAACCGATTACGCCAAATACGGCATCCTCGCCGACGACGTCAACGCGCCGGAAGGCCTGCAGGAAGGCCAGCCCGCTCCCATGTTCAAAGCGGTAGACCAGCATGGCGAAAAGCAGTCGCTGCGCAAACTCCTCAAAGAAGGACCAGTCGTCCTGCTCTTCTACCGGGGGCAATGGTGCCCGGTTTGCAACCGTTACCTGAGCGGCATCCAGGATTCGCTGTCGATGATCCGGGATGCCGGCGCTCAAGTAGTTGCGGTAGGGCCCGAAACACCCGAAAACCTTAAAAAAACAGTGGAAAAGACCGGCGCGGAATTCCTGGTGCTGGCCGATCAGGATGACAACATCATGGAGCGCTACGACCTCCGCTTCCAGGTAACCGATAGCTACGCCGGAAAGATCAAACAATATCTCGGCGCTTCCATTGCCGAAAACAACGATCAGGAAACGGCTATGCTTCCGGTACCGGCTACCTACGTCATTCAACCGGACGGTCGCATCGCCTACCGCCAATTCGACCCCAACTACAAAAACCGGGCTTCCGTTGCCGAAATCCTGGAGGCCCTGCAAGGTATAGAGTAAATTTTAACGAAAATCCCCGGTATGCAGACCAACCAACTTATACAGGGCCTCCACCACGTCACGGCAACCACCGACGAAGCACAAGAGGACCTCAACTTCTATACCCACTTTCTGGGGCTCCGACTCGTCAAAAAAACGGTCAATTTTGATGACTACGGGGTATACCACTTTTATTACGGCACCAAAACCGGTGAACCGGGCGCCATCATGACCACCTTCCCCTACCACGGCAGAAACGTCCGGCGGGGAAAAATCGGCAGCGGGCAAGTAACTACCACCTCCTTCTCCGTTCCCGTACCGGCACTGGATTTCTGGAAGGGACGGCTCAATAAATTCGGCCTGCCCTATTCCGAATCCACCCGCTTCGGAAAAACGGTTCTGGAGTTTGACGACCCCTCGGGCTTGCGCCTGGCGCTGGTGGGCAACACCGAAGATTCCCGCATGCCCTGGCTCGACAGCCCCGACATCCACCCGCACCACTCCTTGCAAGGCCTCTACAACGTACGACTCTCTCTTCATTCCATAGAGGACAACCTGCCTTTTCTCTGCGATGAGCTAGGATTCAAGGAAATGCAAACCGAGGGCAATACGATCCGCTGCGAAGTGGGAGCCTTTGGCGGCCCGGGCTGCATCGTCGACTTACAACACGAGCCCGATCGAGCGGCCGGCAAAAACGGCATCGGCACGGTGCACCACGTCGCCTTCCGCCTACCCGACCTGGAAGCGCTCCGAGCCATGCGCCACCGCTTGGCCGACGAGCTGGGCATGAAGGTCACCGAGATCAAAGAGCGCAAATATTTTCAATCGGTCTATTTCCGCATCCCCGGCGACGTCCTGTTCGAGCTGGCCACCACGAAGCCGGGCTTCACGGCTGATGAACCGGAAGAAAAGCTGGGGTCCAGCTTGATGCTGCCGCAGGGGGAGGAGGAAAACCGGAAAGCCATTATGGAAAAGTTGGAAAAGGTGGTAGTGGGGTAGTTAGTAGCGGGTAGTTGGAATAGCCTGCGAAGCACTACTAACTACCCACTATTAATCATGTCCAAACTTCTCCGAGTATTTCTTATACAAAAACTCCTGCCGCCCTTCCAATTGGATGGAGCGCCCCTGGATGAAGGCGTGCTCCACCTGGTGTTCGCGCATTTCGAAGGCGTCACCGGAAGAGACGAATAGATTGGCGTCTTTATCGCCCTCCAGCGTGCCGGTGCCCAGGATTTCGGCGGCATCGGCGGTGAGAGCCGCCACGGCCTCTTCGTAATCCAGGCCATAGGCAACCGCGGTGCCCGCATAGAACGGCCCCTTTTAACATTTCGTGCAGATCCTGGATAATACCTTCGTAATTGGGGTTTTTACGGGGCTCGGTCTCTCCTCGCCACCAGCGTGGCTGGTTGAGGCGACGCATCATTTCGGCATCATCGGAATTGATGGCCGTATTGACCCCTTCCCGCGCCATGATGGTGGCATTGTAGGGAATGGCGTAGCGCACCTCCCACTTGTAAGCCCACCAATCGGAAAAAGTAGATCCGGCGGCGCCGTGTTCGGCCATCTTGTCGCCTACCTTATAGCCTTCCATAATGTGGGGGAAGGTGTTAAGGGTGAAGTCGAAGCGTTTGGCCACCTTCATCAGCATATTGATCTCCGATTGGCGGTAGGAGTGACAAGAGATAAACCGCTCTCCGCGCAGCACTTCCAGCATGGCCTCCATGGCCAGATCCTGGCGGGGTTTTACCGCGCCGGCTTTTTCCGCTTTGGAGAGGGCGTTATATTCGGATCACTTTTTTTCGTATTCGCGGGCTTGGGTGAAGGCGTAGACGAAGACCTGTTCTACACCCATGCGGGTTTGCGGATAGCGAATGGAATTGGAACTGCGCGAGCGCTTGACGTTTTCACCCAAAGCAAATTTGATGAAGCCGTCGGCCTCTTCTATTTTCATTTCGTTGGGCATTCCGCCCCAACGCAGCTTGATCAGGCCCGACTGCCCGCCGATGGGGTTGGCCGAGCCGTGTAAGATTTGAATGGCAGTTACGCCACCCGACAGGGCACGGTAAATTTCCTGATCTTCCGAATTAATCACATCGCCGATACGCACCATAGAGGAATTGGTCGCCACGTCATTGATGGAGGAAGCGGCAATGTGAGAATGCTCGTCGATGATGCCCGGGATAAGGTGTTTATCCGCGCCATCGATAACGCAGGCGCTGCCGGCGGGTAAGGTTATTACTAGGCGGGCAATTTTGCCGTCCTGTAAAAGCACGTCTACATTACGCAGGATACCCTCTTCTTCCATCGTCCAGACGGTGGTGTTGGTCACCAGGATGTCTTCTGGTTCGGGCAGGGAAGGCGCACCGTAGGCTGCGAAAGGCTAGATCACCTCACCCAGCTCGGGAGTGTCGTCTTTTTGATCCTCTCCTTTCTCAGGTTCACCTTCTTCCGGCGCACTCTTATAATCCGCGCGCCATTGCATCCAGTTGCCGTCGGGCATTTGCCCCATGCCGGCCAGATTATTGCCGCTGATCCATCCGGAAAGGGCCACCGTCTTGCTTTCTGCTTTCTCATTATCCAGCTTAAAAGACAGGTTCACCATTTCCTCCTCCCAGGCAGACCGTTCCGGTAAGCAAGAGGAACAGCAATGCGTACTTTTTCATAAATATTTAATTTTTTATTGAACCCATTGCGGGTTTGGTCTTTGAGTCGAAAATTAGCCATTTTTTGAT